>NZ_JATABI010000006.1:0-132855 GCF_036533795.1 Vibrio sp. M250220
GTAAGCGTTCACCAGCAGTCCATTGACAAAAAGTGTGAGTTAACGCAATTGATCCAACATTCCTAATTGAGTGATCATTTCTAGCCGTCATGCTTAATGCATGAAGAAGAAAAAATCTAAATTCTCATCTTCGCCGCCCGTGGCCTCAGATATCAACGAAGCGAATGCGCTGATTGTTGAGCTCTGGGAGCAGTTGCGCCACTATGAGGACAAGCTCAAAACTAGCAGCGCTAATTCATCCAAATCACCATCATCCGATGGGCCTAAAGAGCGGGCTGAAAGAAAAAAGCTCAAAGCTCTAGTGGTCGCAATCCGAGAGGAGCTACACAAGGTCACTCAGGGCACAAACGACAACTCTCAGAATTAAAACCATCTGATACCTTTGTTGAATGTTACCCAGATAGTGCCTGTTCTTGTTGTGGCGATACGAACCTTAAGATGAGTGATAAACCTTTTTATCGACATCAGGTTCATGAAATTCCCAAACCGACAATGGATATTACCGAGTATCGGCTCTTTTCTGGTAAATGCTCTCAGTGTGGCGAAACCGCGAGGGCCAGAAAGCCGAGCGATATACCTCAAGGCATCATGGGCCCCAATCTATTGAGTCATATCGCGATCTTGGCTGGTCAATATCATCTGAGCGTGCGTAAAATACGCTCTTTACTTAAGGAGCAATTCGGCACTACTTTTTCAATTGGCGCAATCAGTGAAGCTCAAACTCGTGTTGCCTCAATGCTTACCCCACTGCACCAAGCCATCAAAAGTAATATTCAAACGGCTCCGTTAGTACACGTCGATGAGACTTCACACTCACGAAATAGTGAAGAGCGTTTACGGTGGTGCTGGTTAGTATCGAGCGACGACTTAGTGTATGAAAAGATCCTATTCTCTCGCTCCATTCACTCAGCTAAAGCGGTTTTGGGCGCCAATTATTCTGGGGTTGTCGTCAGTGACCAATATGGTGGTTACAACTGGATATCACCAAATAAACATCAGCTATGTTGGTCACACGTGATCCGAAACCTACAACAGATTGCGGATTACACAGGTAAAGGACATACAGCTAAAATAGGCCAACGACTTGTTATGCTGAGCAAATTGGTCTTTCGAACGCGACATCGTTGGGAGTCCGAAACGATAAAATATAGCCTGTACCTAAACAGATTAAGTCGAATAAGACAGCGTTTTAATTACTGGCTCAATAAAGGGAGCAAGCAAATACCAATTCAACGCTATCAAGGTCGCTGCAAAAAACTGGATGAGCATAGCCCAAGCTTGTGGTTGTTCTTAACTAACCCCAAAATACCATTGACCAACAATGAAGCTGAACGCCGACTTCGTGGCTTTGTCATTCAAAGAAAAATCAGCTACGGCACTACCTCGGATGCAGGCGACAAGTTCCGAGACCGCCTACACTCGCTAATCGAAACTTGTAAAAAGCGAAAGATATCGTCACTTGATACGCTTTCACGCATAGTCAATGCTGTTGTTCGTCAGCAGCCGTACCCAAATGTGCTCGATCTTAAACACACGAGTTTTTACCTAAACACTTAGTCAACACGGTGCTGGTGAACGCTTACATCACCATCGGCAATCAGATGGGTGTGATCAATCAGTCGATGAAGTGGGATCAAAATGTTGTTGGAAATCATATATCCCATGCCAAACAGTAACGCAGATAAGAGAAGGGCAACAATCGCTTCTTTAATCGCCAAGGCATAAAACGCTTCTTGAATGTCGGCAACCATGATTCCGGAGCCGATAATCCAGTTCCACTCAGGAAACAATTGTACGTAAGAGATTTTATCTTTTAGCTCTCCGTCTGGGCTTTTCCACTGATACTCAAGAAAGCCTTTTTGAGTTGGCGATTTGGATATCGAAACCATCTCACGCCAGTGGAATTTGCCACCGCCGTCTTGAAAGTTTTCTGCACTTTTGCCATTAAGCTCTGGCTTGATAGGGTGGAGCACGACCGTGAGGTTTTGATTCAGAATCCAGAAATAGTTGTTGCTGTCATATCTAAGCGCTTCGATTGCAAGTAGAGCTTGTTGCTTCGCAACATCATTTCCTAACAGTTGGCGCTGATCGTAATAGTGCTTTGCTAAACTGACTACTGCTTCTACTTGGGCGCTAAGTTTGCTTTCACGCTCTAGTATGGAAGAGTTGCGTTGTAGAATCAGGTTATAGGCACAAGCCATGGCAATGAGTATTGCCGATAAAACCACGATGGATGCGAGCTTTGATTTGATAGAGAGATTACTTAGCCTCATTGTTAGCCCCTTAGAGTTATAATTATTGATATTTCTGACGTTGAATTGGAATAAATGTAGCAATTCTTCTTTTATCTGTGGCGATGTAGCTCATAATTTCAGCGGATACATTTTGTTGCACAGCAATTAAGTGCATTTGATCAAGCTAACACTAAAGAGTAAGGTCTATGGGGCGGGATATTTGTATCACTCGCGGCGACTGATGCCATACATCAAAAGGCCCCAGCAGAGTGCTAGGGCGCTAGATTTCAGAGGGATATTGATTAGTGTTGAATCAGTTGTGCGGCTTTCTTCATCGCTTCTTTGGTTGAGCATTCAATCACATTGGCGTTAGCGAAGCGTTGCGCGTCTTTAACTTGAATGTCGTGGGCTAAGATAACCAACTTCGCGTTAGCGACATCTAGGTCGGTGATGCGGTTCTGAATACCATTTTGACCTTGTGTCTCTACTTTAATCTTGATGCCAGCTGCTGCGCCTGCTTTTTCTAGTGCTTTAGCAGCCATAAAGGTATGCGCCACGCCTGATGGACAACATGTGACGGCTACGATGTTGTATTCGCCCTCACCCGCAACAGGAGCTACTTGTGCAGGAGTCGCTTCGACTGTTGTCTCTTCCGTCTCTTCTTCAGCGACCGGTTTCCAGAAGCCCACAATAAGAGCCGTTGTTAGTGAGCCCAGTGCAATACCGACCACATACATTGGAATGTTGCTTGAGACTGGCGCAGTAATCAGACCGCCCCATGGTGCGTGCAGTAGTACGTCAGTGAGGAAGCCGAACACACAACCTACGATACCGCCAGCAACGATGGATGGCAAAACGCGCATTGGGTCGTTTGCTGCGAATGGGATAGCACCTTCAGAGATACCAATTGAACCCATGATAGCGGCTGCTTTACCGGCTTCTTGCTCTTGCTTAGTGAACTTCTTCTTGAATAGGAAAGTAGCCAGTGCCATACCGAGTGGAGGCGTACAGATTGCGATACCTACACCGCCCATTAGCCACGGTTGTGTGTCTACTTGAGTTTGAGCGAACAGTGTGGCCACTTTGTTGATTGGGCCACCCATATCGAACGCTGTCATACCACCCAGAATGGTACCTAGCACCACTTTAGAAGCACCAGCCATCGAGGCCAAGAACTCGTTCATTGAAGCCATAAAGATCTTAATTGGCTCACCGATCCCCCATAGTACGATGCCTGCAGAAATCAGCGTACCAATCAGAGGGTAAATAAAGTAAGCGCCTAGCGCGGTCATGTTGGCTGAAAGAGGGATCTTTTTAAGTTGGAACACCACACCACCAGCGATAAAGCCTGCCACGATACAGCCTAGGAAGCCGCCGCCCATATCCGCCATAATGCCAGATGAGATCATAGCTGGCGCAAGGGCAGGTTTGTCGGCAATGGAGTAACCGATAAAGCCACCGAGGATGATAGGGAAAAGCACCAAGCCTTTAATGCCGATGTTTGAGATATCTGCCAGTAAGCCGTCAGCAGGGACCGCACCTTTACCTGATGCCATGACCGCCAGTGCCAGCAATACACCACCGGCAACGATAAATGGGAGCATGTGAGAGGTACCAAATAAAAGGTGACCTTTCATGGTGCTAAGTAGTTTTTTAAAGTCGCTATTGTTTGTAGCTTGAGCTGTTAGGGTACTCATAGTTACTACACCTTATGAATTGATTAAAATATCTAGGATTTGTTGTTGGTCTTTTGCGTTGTGAATATCTTGAATAAATTCATCACTGAATTTTCCAAATAATTCTTGTAGAACATAAATATGATGATCCGCACCGTTATCCGGAGAGGCGATCATAAAAAATACGGTCGGTTTGATGCCGTCTTCGTCGCCGTAATCGATACCTTCGCGCTTTACGCCAACAGCGATTGCTGGTTCTGTCACTGCTTGACTTTTAGCGTGTGGATAGGCGATGCCATCCATTGACGTAATGCTTTGTGACTCGCGATGATGGATATCATTTAAGAACGCTTGTTTGTTATTGATACGCTGGTCGCTTAATAGCATTTGGGCTAACTCTTCAAACACTTGTTGTTTATTATTTGCTTGAAGGTTGGCGTTAATTAGGCTGACGTTAGTTAGTTTTGTGATCATTTATTTAACTCAATCTTTATTGAACTTCTGAGTTAAAAATTAATGGATTGTGGCCAGTGGCGAAATAGTAAAAAAAAGCCTTTCACTGTACATTTGTATCCAGCAAATCTAACTGTGATTAGCGTCATTATTCGTGAATGACATTCTTGTGATGTTAGTCATAAATATTAATAGATTCAGTGCCTTGTGAACGGATGAAAACAAAAATGCCTCACAGCCGTGAGGCATTTTACATTGGTGCAAAGTGATTTTTTTACTTAGCTATACGCGCGTGCTACACGCCCATTGCAGTCAACGATGTAACTGTTGGCATAGGCTGGAATAAATACCGACTGGCCTTTGTCAATCACGCAGCTTTCACCGCACTGGTGCGTCAGTGTCATAGCCTCATCCAGCGGCAGCAGAATCTCGGCACCTTCGGTTTTAATCTCGCGCTGGTGGGAGTTGCTGAGGATGGCAAACTTAAAGTCCTCAACTGGGATCGGATATTCCATCACACCATCTTGCTCAAGGGGTTGCAGTAGCAGTCTGTCGATAGGTTTTTCATTGAATTTGGTACAGGAGACCAGTTCCTCTACATCCATATATTTTGGTGTCAGACCTGCACGCAATACGTTGTCTGAGTTGGCCATGATCTCAAGCCCAGTCCCCTTGATATAGGCGTGGGGCGTTTCTGCATCCAAGTACATCGCTTGACCGGGTTTTAGCGCAATCACATTCAGGATTAATGGAGCGAAAAGACCAACATCACCAGGGTATTGCTCTTCAAGCTCACTGATCAGGTTAAACAGCGGGGTCGGTGATAATTTGGCTTTCATGATTAGCATCATCAACGCTATTTCTTTCTGCTCACCTTGCAGTGACAACAAACCCGAGAAAAAGCTCGCTAAACCATTCGGTGTTTGATCGCCTGCTAAGTCGTGAACCAATGACGTGAGTTCAGGAATATCAAGGTAGTTAAAATGGGCAAGGATCTCGCTAATCGGTCTAAAACCATTCATTGCCGTGTAGTCAGTTAGCGCGTAGACCAGCTCCGGTTTGTGGTTAGGATCTTTGTAATTGCGGTTGCCAGCTGTGAGCGGGACCCCTTGCTGCTCTTCAAACTGATAGCCACGTTCCGCTTGTTGTTTGTTTGGGTGAACCTGAATCGACAAGGCTTTTTCCGCTGCAAGCACTTTAAACAGATAGGGTAACTCACCAAAGCGTTTGGCAATTTTGTCACTGAGAAACAGGCTTAAATTTTGTGAGATTAGGTTGGAGAGTTTTGTCTCTTCACCCTCGGTGTTCACGGTAGAGCAGCCATTGGGATGGGCACCCATCCAGATTTCGGCTTGGGGTTCTCCACTCTGATTGGAAATACCAAATAGCTGAGCAAAAGAACAGCGGCTACCCCATGCGTAATTCTGGATAACGTTAGTCATAGGGTAGAAGACTTGTCGAATAAAAGAGTCATTCGAGATAGAAAAATCAGACATAGAAGTCACCATGAAATAAACATGGCTTGAGGATGAAACCACTCAAGCCATAAGGGGGAGAGCGGTTTAAGCGGTTGCAGCGGCTAGTTTCGCCTTACGCAGATTTTTAAGCGCAATACATGTCATTGCAGTAACACATGCGCCAGTCGCCATTGATAGCAGAGCAAGCATAGGGAAGTTCATCGCCCCAAGCAGTGCGACAACAGGACCACCATGAGCCACGCTGTTGGTGATGCCGAATGAGAACGCCATCACTGCCGCCACCATAGAGCCAAGTACGTTCGCTGGGATAACTGACATCGGATCCTGAGCGGCAAACGGAATAGCACCTTCAGAAATGCCCACAAGTCCCATTGCGCCAGCTGCTTTGCCTGCCTCGATTTCAGAGGATTCAAACAGATCGAACTTACGGCCAACTGCGGTTGCGATCGCCATACCAAGTGGAGCGACTGGGATTGCACACGCCATTGCGCCCATAAATTGAGTTTGACCGCTAGCAATCATGCCAACAGAGAATAGGAATGCGACCTTGTTGAATGGACCACCCATATCGAAGCCAGCCATACCACCAAGAACGATACCGAGTAGAACGACGTTACCCGTGCTCATGCTGGTTAGCATTGCAGTCAGGCCATCCATTAGTCCGGCGATCGGTGCGCCGATAACAAAGATGAACAGACCAGCGATAAACAGTGAACCTGTGATCGGAGCGATCATGATAGGTACAAGCGGCTGGATGAATTTGTGGTAGTTGATTGAAGTAATGAACTTAACGAAGTAACCCACAAGCAGACCGGCTACGATAGCACCGATAAAACCAGTACCCGCTTCAGCGCCATAGAATGAACCGTTATTTGCAATCCAGCCGCCAATCAGGCCTGGGGCTAGGGCAGGACGGTCAGCAATCGCATAAGCAATGTAACCCGCTAGGATCGGGATCATCAGCGTGAAAGCGACCACGCCCACTTCAAGGATTTGGTTCCACATGCTACCGGCAGGAATTGCCATACCCGATTCACTCGGCTCACCACCAATGGCTAGGGCAAGAGCGATTAATAGACCACCCGTTACGACAAACGGGATCATGTGTGATACGCCGTTCATCAGGTAACGGTAGAGATCGGAACGAGCTTGTGAGGCTTTGTCTGCGACAGACTGGGTCGATTGTATTTGTTCTGCTTGGTAAATTGGTGCAGATAGTGCTTGTTGAATCAGTCCTTCGGCATCGCGTATAGGCGCTTTAACGTTAGTTTTGATCACGCGTTTACCAGCAAAGCGAGCCATATCGACTTGTTTGTCGCAGGCAACGACAACCGCTTCCGCTTGTGCAATCTCTTCTTCGCTTGGACTATTTTTGACCCCGATCGAGCCATTCGTTTCAACCTTGATTTCGTATCCTAACTTTGCCGCACCTTTTTCTAGTGCTTCTGCTGCTAGATAAGTGTGGGCAACGCCCGCAGGACAACCGGTCACACCGATAATCAAGCCTTTGGTTGGTGCTTGGTTCGATGCCGTTTCAGGCTGTTTTGTCAGTAAAAGTTCCAGCGCAGCATGGTTATCTTGGCAATCGAGAAACTGTTCAATAAAACCTGGCTCGATCAGCTTAGAAGAGAGTTCAGCCAGAACCTCAATGTGGTGATTGTCTCCTCCGTCTGGTGAAGCAATCATAAAGAACAGTTTCGAAGCAAGCCCATCTTCAGCGCCGTAGTCGATGCCTGTTTTATGCACACCGATAGCCACTGCGGGCTCGATGACAGCAGAACTCTTAGCGTGCGGCAGTGCGACGCCTTGTTCAAAACCTGTATTGCCAAGTTCTTCACGCGCTTTGATATCAGCAAGAAACTGTTTTTTGTCTGAAATACGGCCCTGTGCGTACAGGATCTCGATTAGCTCGTTAAAAACCTCTTCTTTGGACTGCGCATTAAGATTGAGCGCAATCAAATTCTCATTGATGAGTTTGGTGATCATTAGGAACCCCTATCATTTTATTGTTTTACTAGGGGTATTGTGAAAGGCGAGGCGAAAGTCCTGTAGTGAAGAAAAAATGCATTTACTAGACGATTGTAACTGTATTTTCGTGATGTGATTTGGATCGTGGTTGAACGCCGTTGTGTTATGGGGTTGTTGATGTTAAGTGTTTTTAAAACATTGACTTATGGTGTGATTGATCGCCTTATTGTTTGTTGATTTATGATTGTCTAACTATAAAATTATTGCTTTTGCTGGATTTTTGTATCATCAATGTGGAAGTGTGACTTTGCTCAGTAGCGCCGTGATTCATCACGGGGTATACCTGTGCGTGTAGTAGAGAGAATGTCCTGTTGAGGGGCCAAAGATGATGTTCCAAGATTTAATTTGTGCGGTACTTAATGAACGTAAACCAATCCACAATATTTGGTTTGCGGGTGACTTTCATACTCCACCAGAGTGCAGTTATCAGGTTAACTTTCCACGTTTGGAACTGGTGCTTGAAGGTGAGTACATCAATGAGATGGAAGATCATCAACGTAAGGTCAGTCAGATCGTTGCTCAGGCGGGCGATGCGATTTTTATTCCGCCAAACTGCTGGAACAAGCCAGATTGGGATACTAACTGTTCTGTGCTGAGCATTCTTTTTGGCCGCCGACAATTGGGGCTTAGCTTAGTGAGTAAGCGAAAAGGTGAAGAGAGTTTCTATGATATTCAGAAGCATAGTTTACAAACCCGTTCGGGCTTTGCTATCGACAATATCCTAGAAGCCCTGAGTTCGCTGGCGAGAGAAAGCATCAAACAACCGATGGATGAGTTATTACTTCAAGCATTGCTCCAATACTGCAATACCATGCTTGATGCGCCGGAAGAGAAATCACACAACCGTGTTCAGGATCTCTATCAGGGGATTTGTATCTATATTCAGGAAAATTTCCATCGGCAGATCACTCGAGATAGCATTGCGGAACGCTTTAGCATCTCGTCCAATCACTTATCTAGGTTGTTCCGTCAACAGGGTCATATGACCTTGGCCGATTACATTACTTGGGTACGGATAGATCGAGCGAAATTCATGCTCAAGAAATACAACTTTAAACTGAATGAAGTGTCGGTTCGTTGCGGATTTAAGGATGTAAACTACTTTTGTCGGGTATTTAAAAATCGCACGGGCAGAACCCCTTCCGATTATCGAGGCTCAATTTAATCGCTATCCAATCAATCTCGACATTGAATACATCAACAAGGCTTGCAGTTCGATGCTGCTTTTGGTCACTAACAAACGTTCAGCCAGCTGCCCAGAGAGCAGATTACGGGTTAGGTTGGTCGCAGTGATAATCTGATCGCGAGTTGGCGAGGAAGGCATCACCAGTGCTATTGCTAGATGAATTTGGCCGACTTGAGAAGCCCAGTCTATTGGTGTTTCACTACTGATAACCGCAATAGAAATATGATTGATGCTTTTGTTTTCGAACATCACGTGGGGCAGGGCAATACCAGCGGTGATACAGGTAGAAGAGCGCTCTTCACGTTTGATAAATGCCAGAATAAGCTCATCAGGATTTATCGGGTGGATCAGTTGCGCGAGTCCTTTGAGGCACTCAAATTTGGTCAACGCGGTATGTGCTTTAGCGTAGTGCCACTCCACGGGGCTCGGTGTCTTTAACTGCGGCAGACGCTTAGCAAGTTGGCTAGAGAACTCGTGGTTGATTTGCGCCCCAACCAGATCATAGTGTTCCGCAACAACATCTTTAATCACGAAGCATGCCAGTTCAGCATCAATGCCAAAGGTGGTGATCTGGCACAGATCCCCTTCAACAAGTCCGGCCTGAAGCAGTGCCACTGACTTGGTCAAATCGGCACTTCGATTGCGAGTGATGTTGATGATTCGAATCGAACTTTTAAACTTTTTCGCCAATCTACGCAGTGGCTGAGCGACGTGAGTCGAGGCGCTAGTGTTACTGACAAGAAACGTTATCTGGTATTCAGTCATCGGTGGGGTTATGCGCGGCAGTGAGTGATGAAAACTTTATCCACATTGAGCAGCACGTCTTCTATCGAGAGTCGGATACACGGAATGCTATCAAAACGCGCAGCTTGTTCAATTTCAATGTCAGATACGATTAACACTTTGTCTGCTTGAGCGATGTCGTGCGGCGTCAGAAGATTTTCAATGCCCATTGCACCTTGGGTCTCGACTTTAATCTGAACAGAGTATTTCGGCGCAGCTTTATTTAACGCATCTGCTGCCATATAGGTATGTGCAATGCCTGTTGGGCAGGCAGTGACAGCAATAATTTTCATAGTCAATCTCTGTGGGTATTTTGGCGGATATTAGCACAGCGAATTGAGATTTCATTGGCACGGAACAATAAATTCACCGATACACTTCACACTTTAATGTCAGTGTTACAATAATCCAGTTAATGCAGTTTTAGTCCTATATCTCTGACAGATAGGGCTGATTAATCTATATTCGAGCGCGAGTACGGCAGGTAGAGACAATGGACATAACAAACCTAATCCAAGCGGAAACTCTCTGTTTGGAGCTAACAGCGACCACTAAGCAGCAAGTTTTCGAAGAGTTGGTTGGTATGTTAGATAAGGCGGGAAAACTTGCCGATAAAGAACAGTTTCTGGCTGATCTATGGGCGCGTGAAAACATTGGAAATACAGGGTTTGAAGAGGGGATTGCCATTCCCCATGCAAAGAGCTGTGCGGTAGCAAAACCAGCGGTTGCGATTGGCATTAGTCGCTCGGGTATTGACTACGGCGCTGAAGATGGCGAGCTGTCGGATGTATTTTTTATGTTAGCTTCGCCGGACGGGGATGATCATCATCACATCGAAGTATTAGCACAGCTATCTGGTAAGTTAATTGAACCAGAGTTTATTGAACAGCTTAAACAGGCACAGAGCGTTGAGCAGGCCCTTGCGTTGATCATTGATGAGCAGATTGATGATCCGTTGTCACACCAACAGCTGTTGCAGGAATCCCATTTCCAGCCACAAAGTCTAGTGGCGCATCAACTTGCTCGGGTTAAAGAGCATCTGCTGTTTGGCACGTCGCACATGATTCCATTTATCGTCGCGGGTGGCGTTCTGTTGTCGCTGTCGGTAATGCTCTCAGGGCATGGTGCGGTGCCAGAGAAAGGGATGCTGGCGGATATGGCGCAAATGGGTATTGCCGGTCTGACACTATTTACTGCGGTGCTTGGTGGATATATCGCCTACTCCATCGCTGACAAGCCGGGACTCGCACCGGGTATGATTGGTTCTTGGGTCGCCGTTGACCAGTACCACACGGGTTTTCTCGGCGCGATAGTGGTTGGCTTTTTCGCTGGCTATGTGGTGTGGTTATTGAAGAAAATTAGATTGCCGGAAAGCATGATTTCGCTCGGCAGTATCTTTATCTATCCGTTGGTGGGCACATTTGTCACCTGCGGTGCAGTAATGTGGGTGATTGGCGTTCCTATCTCATCAACCATGAATTCGCTTAACACCCTACTGACGGATATGGCAGGTTCAGGCAAGATCGTGTTAGGTATGGTGCTGGGTGCCATGACCGCTTTTGATATGGGTGGCCCTATTAATAAAGTTGCTACTCTGTTTGCTCAAACGCAAGTGAATACTCAGCCATGGTTAATGGGAGGGGTTGGCATCGCAATCTGTACCCCACCGCTTGGGTTGGCACTCGCAACGCTACTATCGCCACAGAAGTTTAAGCGTGACGAGCGTGAAGCAGGCAAGGCTGCTGGGATCATGGGCATGATTGGCATCAGTGAAGGGGCAATTCCTTTTGCGGCTGCCGATCCTGCGCGTGTGTTACCTGCAATTGTGCTGGGGGGTATTGTGGGTAACGTGATTGGCTTTATGTTCCACGTACTCAATCATGCGCCATGGGGTGGTTGGATAGTTTTGCCTGTCGTTGATGGCAAACTCGGTTATATCGTTGGTACGCTCGCTGGCTCGTTGACGACCGCTTGTATCGTCATCCTACTAAAGAGAAATGTTAAAGACGAAGATGAATACGGCTCGTTGAAGCGTGTGTATTCTTCAGTTCAGGGAGAAGGTGAGGCGGATGTACTGGCGGTGACATCATGTCCGTCTGGGGTGGCGCATACCTTTTTGGCGGCTAAGTCACTGGAGAAAGCTGCCAACGCCGTTGGGGTGAGAATCAAGGTAGAAACTCAAGGTGCAGATGGGATTAACAATCGCATTACCGAGCGTGATATTGCCCGCGCTAAGTTGGTGATATTTGCTCATGATGTGGCGATTAAAGAGCCAGAAAGGTTTAAGAACATTGCCATTATAGACGTGAGTACCAAAGATGCGATGCACAATGCAGCGGCCCTGATTCAGTCAAAGCGTTAAGGAATTTAGTCAAATAGTTCCCCCGAACTATTTATGCTCCTGGCTCCATGTTTCATGGAGCCTTTTTTCATTGGCTCGAAGAGTCAAGGTGCAACTCAGTATAGCCAGTCTGTGGGTCGTATTCTCGGTTGAAATTAAGCTCATGGTATTGGAGAACAATCAGTTCAGCCGTGGTATCAATCAGGCAACCTTCCAGTAGGTGTCCACCAACCACTGAACCATCTGCGCGTGAGACAGAAAGATGAACGTGCTGGTGGTCTGGAGTCAGTGTACCCATAACGGAAACAATCTCTAGCGGCTCATTAAGTTGCAGTGTCTCAGTCGCACCAGCTAAGCGCAGTTTGAGATGCGTAAAGCAGCCGACGCAAGAGGCGATACTTCCAGCACGAATTTGGTACTGAGTGACCAATCGTTGAAGGGCAAGTTTTAAGTCGTCACCTTTGGTGAGACGCACAGCAATCGGTGTGATCAACATGAGTCCTTATTCGTTGGTAGAGTAGCGTTTGACCGCTTTGGCCTTAGGTTTTTCTTCGCTGGTAGAACCCTCGCTGTGTTCCGCTAAAGGGGACCACTTTAGTGCACCATTTGTCTCGAAATCGTTAGCTGCCGAACAAATCATGTAATGTTCACCAACCTGAAGGATAGCGCCGTCAGAATAGGCTTGATCCTGATAGTAACAAACGCGTTTGCCAATCTCGCTGGCATTCACTGCGACGATGGGTTTTGCTGTGGTGCTAATCGTATTGGCTTGTGTTGAAAATGGCATTACAACGAGTAGCAGCGGTAGGTACGACTTCATAGACTCTCTCCCAAATCAGGGCCATATTTACGTTCGTAACGAGGTAGCATGCTTTCGTTTCCAAGTAAGCCACCTTGGTGAACATAGATGATGGTTTTATCTTGATTCTCTTTATACCACGATTGTAGACACTGCCACATCATAGGGTCATAGAGGAGATCGAATTCGATAGAGGTATCTTCGAGAAGCTGTTTCCAAATTAGATAATCTTGTCGATAGAGTTTGCCAAAATGGTGCTTATGGTCCAGTTCCAGAATGTGTGGAAAGTCGCTTTCACCAAGTTGTTCAAATTGTTTGATTAAATACTCTTTGCCACCGACACAAGGGCAGGTGATAACGGGTATGGAATGTGGCTTAAGGAACTTATGCAAGTATAGTGCTGTTGTCCCAGTCCCCGCTGGCAAAGCAACAACAAACTGATTGTGAGGTTCAAAGCGAGTCCAAGAGAGTATTTCTCGTGCCAGTTGTTCAATACCTGAACGAGCCAGAGTCGAGCGTCCCCCTTCTTCTATCACAAGGCAACTGCTATCCGGTTGCCGCATTTGCTCAATAAAGTCTTTGGGATGAAGGTGGTACTCTGAGGTTGCAATCACCTTAGCCCCGAGCTCTAGAGCACCACGATAGTTACCCATCGGCCTATCGATTAACCACTGCGGTAGATGGTCAACGTAAAACTCTAACGTCCAGCCTTTGATTGATGCTAAAGCCGCCAGAGAGTAGAGCGAGTTAGCTTGTGCGCTACCATAGCTGATCAAGGTTCGAGTTGCAGGGTAATCTTGCTCCAATACGGCCATAAATTTTCGCGCTTTATTACCACTGAAATGCGTGTGGAGCTGATCATCGCGCTTAAGGAAAAAAGGAATGTCATCAAATTGATGTTGAGTAATTGGCGTATTGGCGAGTTTCATCGATCGAAGTAGTGAACCAAATGGGCGATCATATTAACGGATCACTATTGTGCTGTACCAATCTAGATCAAAATTTTATCGGGCGGGCCATCAAGAGTCTCGGGGTTAGTGATGCCGCGAGTGGTGCTTAAAAAGCGCACTAAATAAAAAAGCCCAGAGCAAAGGGGCTCTGGGCGGATACAATTAAACATAGGAGTTAATAAGAAAAAGCAGCGTAAATTAGTAGTTTCAGTAAGAAAACAAGTTTGACGGCCTGTAAACTTATCGGGTTGTTAAACCCTCGAACACTCTGCTAACTACACCTATTCAGACCGAGCAAATTCAAAACAGTTCCGAAATTTTTTTAATTTTATTTTATTCCCGTCAATTCAGCCTGTTACCACCGTCTTTTGAGTGCTGGTCAGACCAATGCTAAAAAGTGTGATGTTAATAACTTGTTGCTTTTGTGTTTCGGCTGTATATTTCAAACAGTTGTTTAATACGAGTGATTGAAATGCCAGCGAGAAACTCAACCAAAGAGAAAATCCTTGATGTAGCGGAAGCCTTGTTTGCAGAACACGGTTTTAAAGATACCTCTTTACGAACAATCACCAGTAAAGCTGGCGTTAACTTAGCCTCTGTGAATTATCACTTTGGTGATAAGAAAACTTTGGTAAGAGCGGTATTGAATCGTTATTTAGAGGCGTTTATGCCAGCGGTGCAAGATGCTCTCATCAACCTTAACCTTAATGACAGCTATAAAATGGCTGACGTGTTTGAGTCTTTACGCTCTCCATTACGTAACTTAAATGACGTAAGACCGAATGGAACCAGTCGCTTTATGTTGTTAATTGGTCGTGGTTACACCGATGTTCAGGGACACTTGCGTTGGTTTATCACCACTCGTTATCAAGACACATTATCGTTGTTTACCGAATCGGTAATGAAGGCGAATCCAAAACTAACTCAGGAAGAGTTGTTCTGGCGTTTGCACTTTACCTTAGGTACTTGCGTATTCACCATGGCTTCAAGTCAGGCCTTACTGGAAATCGCAGAAAATGATTACGGTAAAGCGATGGATGCAAAATCTGTCGTTGACCAACTGATTCCATATTTAGCAGCAGGCGTCGCTGCGGAATAAACTGATTAAACAAATAACAAAAATATTGGACCACCCTACAGTGAACAAAAGGATCTGATTATGAGCTCTCTAAGACAAAAATGGGTAAGTGACCCAGCTTTCAAAATGTTTAAAAAAGTGCTGCCTCCGTTGTCTAGCACTGAGAAAGAAGCAATGGAAGCGGGTAGCGTATGGTGGGACGGAGAGCTGTTCTCTGGTCGACCAGACTTTAATAAGTTGCATCAGTACCCGAAACCTACGCTGACGTCAGAAGAGCAGTCGTTCATGAACAATGAGCTCGAAACGCTGTTGGCGATGCTCGACGATCATAAAATTGTGAAAGAAGATCGCGACCTACCAGCAGAAGTGTGGGAATACCTACGCAAAGAGCGTTTCTTCTCTCTGATCATTTCTAAAGAGTACGGTGGTCGTCAGTTCTCGTCTTTAGCGAACTCAACGATCGTATCTCGCATCGCGACACGCAGTATCAGTGCTGCCGTATCTGTGATGGTGCCAAACTCTTTAGGTCCTGGTGAACTTCTTTCCCACTACGGTACTCAAGAGCAGAAAGATTACTGGCTACCGCGTCTCGCTAACGGTACAGATATTCCTTGTTTTGCGTTGACTGGTCCAGAAGCGGGTTCAGATGCTGGCGGTATTCCGGATGACGGTATTGTCTGTTACGGCAAACATGAAGGCAAAGAAGTTCTAGGTATTCGTCTGAACTGGAACAAGCGCTACATCACGCTAGCACCTGTTGCGACAGTACTTGGTCTTGCATTCAAAATGTACGATCCAGATGGTTTAATGGGAGACAAGAAAGAGCTGGGTATTACCTGTGCCCTTATCCCTGCCAACCACAAAGGTGTTGAGATCGGCGAGCGTCATGATCCACTTGGTCTCGCATTTATGAATGGCCCAACGCGCGGCAAAGATGTCTTTATTCCGATGGAGTGGTTAATCGGTGGACAGGACTACGCAGGTAAAGGCTGGCGTATGTTGGTTGAGTGTTTGTCAGCAGGACGTGGTATTTCACTGCCAGCGCTAGGCACGGCAATGGGACACTTAACTGCTCGCACCACGGGTGCTTATGCGTACGTTCGTAAGCAGTTTGGTATGTCGATTGGTAAGTTTGAAGGTGTGGCAGAAGCGTTAGGCCGTATCGGTGGTTTAACTTACCTTCTTGAAGCAAGTCGAACACTAACGACAACGTCGCTTGATTTAAAAGAGAAGCCGGGAATCGTCACCGCGATTGCTAAATACCACATGACGGAAATTGCGCGTAAGATCCTAGATGACTCGATGGATATCCATTCAGGTCGCGCGATTCAAGATGGCCCAATGAACTATTTGGCGGCGCCATACCTTGGTATTCCGGTCGCGATTACGGTAGAAGGTGCTAACATTCTGACTCGTAACTTAATGATCTTTGGCCAAGGTGCGACACGTTGTCACCCTTACGTACTCAAAGAGATGGAAGCTGCGGCTAACCCAGATGAGAAGCAAGGCGCTAAAGAGTTCGACGATCTGCTGTTCAAGCATATTGGTCATGCGATGAAGAACACCTTTGGTGCGTTTGGCGCGGCACTGACTGGTTCACGCTTTATTAAAGCCAGCATGAGCGGTCCGACTCAAAAGTACTACAAAGAGATGACTCGTTTAAGCCGAGCGTTGGCAGTGAGTGCTGACATCGCGATGGCAACCTTAGGCGGTGATTTGAAGCGCAAAGAGATGATTTCTGCTCGCTTGGGTGATGTTTTAGCCTACTTGTACTTAGCATCAGCAGCACTCAAGAAATACGAAGATGAAGGTCGTCAGCAACAAGACCTAGATTATGTTCACTATGCTGTGCAGCACTGTCTGTACCATGCTGCTCAGTCTCTACAGGAAGCGTTTACTAACTACCCGCAAAAGGCTGTTGGTCGCTTGCTGAAAGGCTTGATCTTCCCACTCGGCAACCACTACCAGAAACCAAGCGACAACCTAACGGTTCGATTGGCTGAAAGTTTAATGACTCCTGGCGCTCATCGTGACCGATTGACTCACCTTTGCTACATAGGCAAAGATGAAAACGACAGCGTGGGTCTGATGGAGAATGCATTCCTCGCGATGTACGGTGTGAAGGGGCTGGAGCGTAAACTGATGCGCGCAGCGAAAGAGGGTAAAGTGGCTCGTAAAGGCTTACTGAAAGACCGTCTGGCACAAGCGCTTGAAGCTGATGTGTTAACTCAGGAAGAAGTTGATCAAATTCTGGCAGCAGACCAATTGCGTTACAAAGCGATTCAAGTTGACCACTTTAGCCATGATTTCAGCGAAGTTCGCACTCATGGTGAGACAAAAAAGTCAAAAGCAAAGCTTGATAGTGCAGCGTGATCTAGACGATTTCGTCTACTCTAGATAAAAACTTGCTCATTTTTAAAGGCACCTCCAGTAGGTGCCTTTATTTTGTGCACAATTTAAGAATCCTGACTGAAAGTGCTCCAACCACTTGCATTTTACCGACATTTTTACAGAAATTAGATGCGAACTGCGGGTGAAACTTTTATCCTAGCGGGGTTTTGTTAAGGAAGTTGAATATGATCATCAAACCTAGAATTCGCGGATTTATCTGTACTACTACGCACCCAATGGGCTGTGAAGCTAACGTAAAAGAACAAATTGCTTACACTAAAGCACAAGGCCCAATCAAAGATGCACCTAAACGTGTACTTGTTGTTGGTGCTTCAAGTGGCTACGGCCTATCTTCTCGTATCGCTGCGGCATTTGGTGGCGGTGCTTCTACTATTGGTGTTTTCTTCGAGAAAGAAGGTTCGGAGAAGAAGCCTGGCACAGCGGGTTTTTACAACTCAGTTGCTTTTGAAAAGTTTGCGCGTGAAGAAGGTCTTTATGCAAAAAGCTTAAATGGTGATGCTTTCTCAAATGAAGCTAAGCAGAAAACGATCGATCTGATTAAAGAAGACTTAGGTCAGATTGATATGGTGGTTTACTCACTGGCTTCTCCAGTGCGTAAGATGCCTGAAACGGGTGAAGTGATCCGTTCATCTCTAAAACCTATCGGTGATACGTACACATCTACTGCGGTAGATACAAACAAAGACGTGATCATTGAGGCGAGCGTAGAGCCGGCAACTGAGCAAGAGATCAACGACACTGTTACGGTTATGGGCGGTGAAGATTGGGAATTGTGGATCAATGCTCTTTCTGAAGCGGGTGTTCTAGCAGACGGTTGTAAGACGGTTGCGTACAGCTACATCGGTACTGAGCTCACTTGGCCGATCTACTGGGATGGTGCACTAGGTAAAGCAAAAATGGACCTAGACCGCGCAGCTGCAGCTCTTAACGAGAAACTAGCAGCTCAAGGTGGCACAGCAAACGTAGCGGTTCTTAAGTCTGTCGTTACTCAAGCAAGTTCTGCAATTCCGGTCATGCCTCTTTACATCGCGATGGTGTTTAAGAAAATGCGTGAAGAGGGCGTGCATGAAGGTTGTATGGAACAGATCTTCCGCATGTTCAGCCAGCGTCTTTACAAAGAAGATGGTTCAGCACCTGAGGTAGATGACAAGAACCGTCTGCGTCTGGATGACTGGGAACTACGTGATGACATTCAACAGCATTGTCGTGACCTATGGCCACAAATCACATCAGAGAACCTAAAAGAGCTTACTGACTACGTTGAGTACAAAGAAGAGTTCTTGAAACTGTTTGGTTTCGGTGTTGAAGGTGTTGATTACGACGCGGATGTGAATCCAGCGGTAGAAGCAGACTTTATCGAGATTTGATAGAGAACGTATAGCTTCGAGAACGGGCTTCGCCCTGCGAGAGGCTAGAACGCTTCGCTCCGAGATACGACTTAAGGGTTGGTGCTACGCACCAACCCTTTTTGTTTGCGAGAGTTTAGAGCGCTTCACTTCTCTCTATTCAAACGTCGACCAAATCGGCGCGTGATCAGACGGTTTATCAATCCCGCGTAGTTCATAGTCAATGTCTGCCTCGATACACTTCTCTGCCAGCTTAGGCGTCGCTAGTACCACATCAATACGTAGGCCGCGGTTATCCGGGAAACCTTTTGAACGGTAATCAAACCACGAGAAGCGGTCGTTTACGTCGGGGTTGATCTGACGGAAGGTGTCAACAAAGCCCCAATCAAGTAATGTCTTAAGCCATTGGCGCTCTTCGGGTTGGAATGAGCACTTACCCGTTTGTAGCCAACGTTTACGGTTAGGTTCGCCAATACCAATATCGGCATCAATTGGGCTGATGTTGATATCGCCCATCACAACCAACTGTTCTTCATTGCTATGGTGGTCATTGAGATAAGTCATGAGATCAGCGTAAAACTGGCGCTTGTATGGAAATTTGCTCTCATGGTTAATATTGTCACCCTGAGGGAAATAACCGTTGAGAATGGTAACTGGCTGCCCATTATCGTCTTCAATCGTGACCATGATCATGCGTTTTTGATGATCTTCACTGTCTGTCGGAAAGCCTTTCTGAACGGATAAAGGTTCTTTTTTACATAGCATTGCAACGCCATAGTGCGCCTTTTGACCATGGAAGTAGACTTTGTAACCCATGGCTTCAACATCTTCTAATGGAAATGCTTCATCGTGAACTTTAATCTCTTGGAGACCAATGACGTCCGGCTGATGTTTGTCGATAACTGCTTGGAGTTGATGCAGGCGGGCGCGAAGTCCGTTGATGTTGAAGGAAATGACTTTCATTGAGTTCCCTTTTTGGCTATTTGAATTCTTGTCTGGCCAATACTAGCATCAAATAGACGAACGGTGGAAAGCCGATAAAGTACTTGGTGTTTATTTAACATATTTTTAAACTTTCGTTTGATAACCGATTCAAATGTGGTGTAATTCGTCTGTGCCTCTGGGCTAATTAACCCTCTTCAAAACACCGAGTTTGCTAAAAGGATGTATTATGCGAACGTTATCAGTGCAGTGGAAAATCACGCTCTTAGCGGGTTTCTGTCTTCTTATCACATCTCTCTCATTGATCGGCTTTTCTGTCTATAACGCTGTATCAAATCAGCAGCAAATTAAGCAGCAAAGTTCTCAATCTGTGATTAATAAGTCTGAACAGATTGTTGAGACACGTGCCTTGCTCAATGCCACAGAAGTTACTCAGTTTTTGAACGAAGCGCTCTACCGTGCAGAAATGTTGGCATCCAGTGCTATGTTTCAAAAGACGTTAAGTGAAGAGAATTTCGGTGACAGTGAAGAGCTGCGAACCGCTTTAGATGAGATGGTGCGCCGCTCTGTATTGAGTTTTGAAACCATTCAGGGTGCTTACTTAGTATTTCGACCAAATATGCTCGATAACGAAGACGGCAATTACGAGAATGCTGAGTATGTCGGCTCCAATGAAATTGGTCGTTTTGCTCCTTACTGGCTAACATCGCAAAATGGCGAAAACGTTGTGGCTAATGTACTGTCAGAAGCGGTATTGGCTGACGCGATCAACAGTGAACGCTTTTATTGCCCTATGGCGTCCAGCACCGCGTGTGTGACCACGCCGAGGTTAATTAACCAAGATGGAACTACTTTCTTAACCAGTTCAATATCTGTCCCCCTCATGCTCGACGATACCCCCATTGGGTTTTTCGGTATCGATTTGCGTCTTGATAGCCTCACAAATATCGTTGCGGAATCTGACCAACTGCTTTTCTCTGGCACGGGTTCGATTAATTTAGTCAGCCTCGACGGTTCTTTAATTGCAAGCGATGATGTGACTCAAACCATTGGTCAGCCTTATAACAGTGATATTGTCTCAAGCGATCAATTGACCGATTTGTTGTTTGGTCAAGAGGTGAAAACTCAGTGGAGTAGTGATGGTAACTGGCTGAATGTTTTTGCGCCTATCATGGTGGCTAACCAGACATGGGGTGTGTTGTTTGACATGCCGCGTGAGAGTGTCTTGGCTGATGCGGAAGCACTGGATACCATTATTAGCGAACAAGTGGCTTCAAGTGTAAAAACTGAAGTGATCGCTGGTGCAGCTTTGATGCTACTCGGTCTTGCTACTATCGCGGTCGCGGCGTCACGTCTAGTGAAGCCTATTCGAGAAGTGGTGGTGCGCTTGAATGATATTGCGTCTGGTGAAGGTGACTTGACGCAACGATTGGAAGTTAAATCTCAAGATGAGATTGGCCGATTAGCGATTGGCTTTAACCAATTCCTTGATAAATTACAGTCTATCATCAGTGATGTGGTGGACACGACGCTTCAGATCGGTACCACCACACATCAGTCTCGTGTAGCTGCACAGCAAACTCGCACCAGCAGTGATTCACAGTTTAAAGAAGTCGATCTCGTGGCGACCGCTTCTGAAGAGATGACGCAAACTGCTAGCCTAGTGGTTCAAAACGCTGAAATCGCAGTGAGGGCAGCAGAGCAGGCCAATGAAGCCGCTGCGACTGGGCAACGTGTTATTGAGCTGTCTCAAACGGAAATGGTTAGATTAGTTGATCGTATGACGGCGGCTGTACCTGTTGTGGAAGAGTTAGCTGCAAACAATGCGAATATAACGGACATTCTATCGGTTATCGAGGGTATTTCTGAACAGACTAACTTGCTTGCTCTTAATGCCGCGATTGAAGCGGCTCGAGCGGGGGAACAAGGGCGCGGTTTTGCGGTTGTGGCTGATGAGGTCAGAAACCTAGCCAGCCGTACTCAAGAGTCAGTGGGTGAAATCCGTAAAGTGATAGAGAACGTGCAAAATGGTACACGGGACGTGGTTAAGGCAATCCAAGACGGAAATGACTTAGCGAATGACTCAGCGCAGCAAGTTCAGAATGCTGCAGCAGAACTGAACCAAATTTTTGAAGCAATCGCGTCAATCAACGATATGAACTCGCAAATTGTCAAAGCGGCTGAAGAGCAGCAATCTGTCTCCGCAGAGGTCAATCAAAGCGTGAGTAATATTCGTGATTTAAGTGCTCAAATCTTAACTCAAGCCGAAGAGTCGGAGATGGTAAGTAGGCAAATTGGCGACTTGTCTGATAAACAACAGCAGTTGGTCAATCAGTTTAAAGTGTAGCGCTGAGCCATGATCAGATAAATGCGAAAAGGGCTTCGAATCATCGAAGCCCTTTGTTCATTGTTGTGGCAAGATCAGCTTATCCAATCGGTATTGGTCTAATCGTTCTTAATCTGCGTGAGTTTGTCGTAATCTCTTCTCAATATCCGATTGAACAATTTGCAGTGCTTTTAAAGCGATATCTGGCTCTACTTCGTTGCTTTCTAAGAGGTAAATAAGATCAACCGCCAGTTTGATTTCATCCGGAGCGTTTTCAAGTCCTTCATTGGTCGACGACATTATTGGTTCCTTTCACGATAGGTTATCTGCTTTTCAACTTTCAGTTTGGCTTCTTGGCAGCGTTTAAGTCTCTGCTCGGTAGCAATCAAAGCTTGCTGTGCCGCTTGCTGTTGAAACGGAGGAGCATACTGTAGAGCCAGCTCCTTGTCGCGAACCATTTCAAGTAAGCGACGCTCCCACTCCTGATGCTGAGCAAGATTTTGATATAGCTCGTTGATCGGTTTTTGAAAGTGGCTTTTATGCTTAGGCTCTTGTTTACGAATTTTTGTGGTTGCGAGTTCTCGTTGTAGTGCGCTTACTTGTGAGAGCAAACGCTCCGTTAGATATTCCGCTCGCAGTGCCGTTAGTTTGCCGGCGGTCTGTTCTCTGATGATGCTTTCAAGAGTCCCTTGAGTCTCTTTAACACATGGAACGAGCAATTTGGAACGACTCTGGAACAGTCGCTCGTCAAATAGTGGCTGGTGGTGCTCGCCCCTTTTGCGGTCGAGTGCAGCAGCATCGACAGCAAGCTGTTCCAAGGTTGATTGAAGCTGATTGAATTTGCTCATGGCGTTCTCAACTATAGATTAACAAACCAAGCTTCGTAGGCCAGTTTGACGGCTAAGATACTTACGACTGTAACAAAAACTGGTCGGATAAACTTAGCTCCGAATCGTATTGCTGAATGTGCGCCGACGAAAGCCCCTGCCATGAGACAGAGACCCATAGTCAATCCGAGTACCCAATCGATATGCCCCAGAATTGCGAAAGTAACTAATGAAGTAAAATTACTTGTGAAATTCATTGCCTTGGCCAGCCCCGAAGCAAGAAGAATATTGAGACGATACAGGGCCATCGAACTTACTGTCCAAAACGCGCCAGTACCAGGGCCTGCAACACCGTCGTAGAAACCTAAAGTCAAACCTTGCGCGTACTGTTTTTTGTTAAGTACTGGACAAGGCTGAGGCGTATCGTTCTTTACCGTGCTAGGGGTTTTATGCCAAATGGTATAAATAGCCGCGGCGAGGATCACCAATGGCAGAATTTTTTCCAGCCACTGTGTACTAATGAGGTCTACCACCAAGGTGCCGATAATTGCTCCGATCAAAGTCGAGAAGAAAGCACGTTTCCAGCAACTTGGCTTAAATAGCTTCTTACGGTAGTAGGTAAAAGCCGCGGTTGATGATGCAAAGGTGGCGGCTAATTTATTCGTTCCTAATGCAATATGGGGTGGTAAACCTAATGACAGTAGTGCAGGGACGGTCAGCATACCACCCCCACCAGCAACAGCATCAATAAACCCAGCAAGGAAAGCAACCAGTGCCAACACCAACAGTACGGTTGGCTCAAACAATTCCATAAAATAGTTCTTCTTATATAAATACGGATACTTATTCGATGATCCGCTTGAATGGTGGCAGTGAATCGAGTAGGGCGCTGCCATAGCGTTTGGTGATCACGCGACGATCGAGAATGATGACTTTACCAGAATCCCTCTCTTTACGCAGCAAGCGTCCGACAGACTGAATTAATTTTTTACTCGCTTCAGGAACCGTGATCTGCATGAAAGGATTTCCCCCTCGACTTTCTATGTATTCAGCGTGCGCCTGCTCTACTGGTGAAGTAGGTACAGCGAAAGGGATTTTGGTAATGATCAAGTTCTCTAGCAGTTCACCAGGTAAATCTAATCCTTCAGAAAAACTGCCAGTACCAAATAAAACGCTGGTCTTTTGGCATTGAACTAAGGTTTTATGTTTTTTGAGTATTTCTGAGCGCGACTCCTTACCCTGAACTTGCAGTGCCCAGCCTCTTTTTACGAAATCGGTTGAGAGGGCTTGCGCGACTTGATTCATCTGCCAGTATGAAGAAAACAGGACTAAATTGGCTTTTTTGTCTGCAATTAAATCAGGCAGCTTTTCAATCAAGTGTTCAGTGAATTGTGGCGCTTGCGGTTCATACGCCATTTTAGGGACATAGAGCTCCGCTTGATTCTGATAGTCAAAAGGCGATGCTAAAGCCAAAAATCGCACACCATCTTCGCCCTTCTCACTGATGCCTGCTTGGCGACAGAAAAAGCTAAACGAGTTTAAAGCACGCATAGTGGCAGAAGTGAGTACCGCGCCAATGCAACGACTCCAAAGTTGCTGGTCAAGTTGCCAGCCTACTTCCAAAGGTGAAACGTTGACGATAAAGTCGCCTTCACGCTCGGGGCTGACTTCCAACCAGCGAGCTAACGGCGCACCTTTTTCCCTTTGTGGTTCGGCCATTAGGTTCCATACCTGAGCGAGATTATCCATACGTTGGATATAAAATCCCAGTTCAGCAAGAGCTGGCTCTGCCAATCGATTTGAAAGTTCACCTTCTTTAACTCGTTCGGCAATCAGGTCTGCAATTTTTGCGACTGCTAGCGAACCTTTGTGGCTGAGTTTTTTGAGTTCTATAGATTCCTCTGTGAGCCACTGAGGCAACTCGCCATTCTCAAAACGATAAATGTTTTCTTCGAAATGGGTGGGATCAAAGCGAGTTGCTAGCTGAGTTAAAGATGGGATCAGTTGCTGAACTGAGTCTTGTAGTTCGTTTCGAAATCGAGCGACACGTTTTTCGTCTGCCATATTGGCAAATTTCGTCACCGCTTGATTAAGGCGTTCTAGCCAGCTAGCCGCGCCCTTCAGGCTTGCTGCGGCAGAAGAGTGGTCCCTGGCTACGTGTGGTAGGTGATGCGCTTCATCAAAAACATAAATTGTATTTTCTGGTTCAGGCAGAATGACACCACCACCAAGGCCCGCATCAGCCATGACTAAGCTATGGTTGGCGATGATGACATCTGCTTTATCCATTTCAGAGCGCGCTTTTTGAAACGGACAGTTGCGATGCGCTGGCATACTATTGTTGCAGCTATGTTTATCGCTAACGATTAATTGCCAAATATCATCGGCGATTGGCTTAGGCCAGGAGTCTCTATCGCCGTCCCACTTATTTTGCGCTAGCGAACGGTACATTGTTTCGAGTTGTTCGATATCTTTCTTCTTAGGTTTTGTCTCGAACATGGCTAACTGACCACCATCAACGCCACTGGCGGTTGCAAGTTTCTCGGCACAACAATAGCGCTGACGTCCTTTCGCTAAAATAAAAGAGAACTCACGATCAGTCAGGCGGCGATATAAAGGTAAATCCTTATTGACCAGCTGTTCTTGTAAAGCCACTGTCGCAGTAGATATGACCACTTTTCTATTGTTATGAATCGCGACAGGGATGGTCGCCATTAAATAGGAGAGGGACTTACCAATTCCAGTCCCAGCTTCTGCAACGAGCATACGGGTAGATTTGTGATACTCACCACATAATGTTTTCGCTATCTCCGCAACGAGGTAATTCTGAGCTCGACGAGGCACAAAGTTTTCAAGCTGAGATTGGAGGTTTTGATAACTCGTTCGAATGGATTGTTGGATTTTACTGGTATTCATATTGTGACCTGTATTGCGGGTAGCGCATCATAGCACAGTTTGCTAAACGCTACTTAGTTCACGAAATAGAATCCTTAATAACGAAATGTGGATCTTCTTCACAAAAAAAAACTGAACCTTCAGGCACTTACAATTAATTCTAAATGTAAAAAATATATCACGCCAAACTTGGGATTTGACTGGAATAATATTCTGATTTTTATGTTTAAGTATGTGGTTTTAGGATTTATATGCTGTGTTGATGGTTTGTTAAGTTTTCGATACTGCGAGGCTAAAAGTTATGAAGTCGCTCGAAAATTGCTCATAATTTTATGTAACTAATTGATTTTAAATAAATAAATGTTTTTTTATTTTCTGTTTTTAGAATATTTGACACGCCGAATAATCTTTTGCAATCTAGACCTCGAAATTTAGTGACGTTGATATCCGACCCATTAGAGGAAGGAATCATCATCAAAAAACATAAAGGGAACCGGACAAGGATTTCCCATTCTATAGAAAAGGCAGTGGATTATTATGAAAAAGACTCTAGTCGCTCTAGCTGTACTAGCAACAGCTTCTGCAAACGCAGCTGAGATTTACAACGTAGATGGTTCTTCTCTAGAACTAACAGGTCGTGCTTTTGCAATTGTTGAAACTAAAAAAGCAGAAGCAACAGGTACTGACACAGACGTACACGCCCACGACTCTCGTCTAGGTTTTAACGTTCGTCACCAAGTGACTGATGGTGTTGCAGCTGTTGGTAAATTTGAATTCCAACTAGCAGAAGAGGATGATTTCGGCGTTAAAAACCGTGATGTGTACGCTGGTCTAGATTTTACTGATACTGTTACAGTAACATTTGGTCGCCAAACTACTTCTTTTGATGACCTATCATTCCGCGGCGGCTTCGATGAATACTACGGTTTCTCTCAAGATCTAGAAGACCGTGGTCGTGAAAACGGTATTATTAAAGTAACTACTGCTAACCTAAACGGTTTAGTTGCATCTGCTTCTTACCAGTTTGATGAAGCTGGTGTTACTGGTGCTACTTTTGCAGGTTCTTACGACGCTGATTTCGGTCTAGGTCTATCTGCTGGTTACTTCGACTACAAAAAGTCTGGTGTTGAAGACCACGCTGCAGGTTTTAACCTAGGAGCTAGATACACATTTGGCGATGCGAAAGTAGGTGTGGATTACGCATCAGAAGAGCTCTTCGATAAGAGCGAAGCTGACGCATATCGCTTAGGTGGTGAATACAACATTGATGCGTACCGTCTATACGTAGGTTACGGTGCAGTTGAAAACAAGCAAGTTGATGGTGCTAAGACTGACTCTGATGGTTTCTACGCAGGTGTGGCATACGCATTCGGTTCGAAAACAACTCTATTCATCGAAGGCGCTAGCTACGATAAAGAAGGTTCTGCTTTAGACGAAGACATGCTAGCACTTGGTATGAATGTAAACTTCTAATCTAACTATTAGATAGTTTTATTAAGAGTCGCCTTCAGGCGACTCTTTTTTTATCTCTATTCCATTTAAATGGTCAATATTTGAAGGTGTGCTAATGAAATTTCTACTGACTATTATCGCAGCACTAGTCTCTTTTTCTACATTTGCTAATGTATTAGAGGTAAGGTCTGGTGTTGAAGTACTGGCTGTGAACGGGCTAAAGGTTAAAGTTAGTGACTCTTATGAAATAAACAAAGGCTTCAACCAGATAGTCGTCCGTATGTCAAAACGATTAACTAACGGTAGTACGAGAGAGCAGTTTATTTCGAAACCTTACATTATTTCTTTTAATGCTGATCGTGACGTTTTAGTAGAACACCCAAAAGTTTTGAACTTTACTGATGCTGAAAAGAAATTTCGACATGCCCCTAACTGGAGCATTTTACAGGGCGGCAGCCCTTTAGTTTATGACTCTAGGTTCCTTCCTGGTAAAGAGGGCTTTATGCCATACCTGCAATTGGAAGATATTATCAATGAGTACAATGAGGTGAATGGTATTGTTTTAACTGCAGATCTAGACACTCCTGCTGGCCAACTAAAAAAAGCAGAAAAAGCCAGAAGTGAAGAAGTCGTTAAGCAGTTGAAGTTGTGGTACAGCAAAGCAAACACATCGCAACGAACAGAATTCCGCCGTTGGATGATTGACCAAGAGTAAAACAAAGCTTGAAGTTTCGAGTCGCGAGCTACTCGCCTCGAAACTTAAGTGTTAACCACTAAAGCATTCTTCACAATTCAACGCACATTCAACCGCATCTACTAATGCTTCTATATGCTCAGGTTCACTAATGAACGGCGGCATCATATAAATCAGTTTGCCAAATGGGCGGATCCAAACCCCTTTCTCGACAAACAGTGCTTGAATCGTTTCCATATTGACTGGCGTCGTGGTTTCAACCACGCCAATGGCACCAAGCCAGCGAACGTCTTCTACCAACTTGTGCTGCTTTAACTTAGGCAGTAACTCAGAAAAAAGCTGTTCGATTTGCTTTGTCTGCAGCTGCCATTCATTTTGCTCTAGCAATTCCATGCTGGCTGTCGCGACTGCGCAGGCCAACGGGTTGGCCATAAAAGTAGGGCCATGCATAAAGCAACCGGCTTCTCCTCCACAGACGGTATTAGCGACAGCGCTAGACGCCAACGTTGCAGATAATGTCATATATCCACTGGTCAATGCCTTGCCCACGCAGAGTATATCGGGTGCGATCTCGGCATGCTCACAGGCAAACATCTTACCGGTACGACCAAAGCCAGTCGCTATCTCATCAAGAATCAATAGCACGCCAAACTCATCACATAATGCTCTAACACCTTTAAGAAATTGAGGATGATAGATTCGCATTCCGCCAGCGCCTTGAACGATAGGTTCTAGGATCACGGCCGCTATCTGAGAATGATTTTGAGTGAGCTTGTGCTTAAAGTCGGCTAAATCAGCTTCATCCCACTCCTCCCAGAAGCCAGTTTTTGGAGAAGAGGCGAAGATGTGTTCAGGCAGAAATCCTTTATACAAAGAATGCATTGAGTTGTTAGGGTCTGTCACCGACATTGCAGCAAACGTATCACCATGATAGCCATCTCTGAGTGTTAGAAACTTCGGTCTCACTTGACCTTTTGCATGCCAGTATTGCAACGCCATTTTCAAGCTGACTTCCACCGCGACAGAACCCGAATCGGCCAAAAATACATGCTGAAGATTATTTGGTGCAAATGAGAGTAGCTTTTTACACAGGTTAATCGCTGGATCATGAGTGATCCCGCCAAACATAACGTGTGACATCTTATCAATTTGGCTATGTGCGGCATCATTGAGATGAGGGTGATTGTATCCATGAATCGCAGACCACCATGATGACATGCCATCAATTAGCTGCTCACCAGACTCTAAATGCAGCATGACTCCTTTGGCGGAAACAACTGGGTAGCAGGTCAGAGGTGTCAGCGTTGAAGTATAGGGATGCCAGATATGACGGCGGTCGAAAGCGAGATCCATGTTCAGTTCCTGAAATCTTAATGATTAAAAATTAACCAAGTGTAAACTTTTGAAATTGCTGGGTGTTGACAGTCTACCTTGTGTCAGTAGACTAGCCAAGTATTCAAACTGACAATAATTAAAGGAAGTCCCGTGGAAGTACGTCACAACTGGACAGTTGCTCAAGTTAGAGAACTTATGGATAAGCCATTCATGGATCTTCTATTTGAAGCGCAACTGGTGCATCGTCAATATCAGCAGCACAATCATGTCCAAGTCAGCACCTTGCTTTCGATAAAAACAGGCGCTTGTCCTGAAGACTGTAAATATTGCCCCCAGAGCGCAAGATATACAACGGACGTAGAGAAAGAGCGTCTGATGGAAGTCGAGCGTGTTTTAGATGCAGCGCAGAAGGCTAAGAATGCAGGTTCGACCCGCTTCTGTATGGGAGCGGCATGGAAAAACCCAAAAGAACGCGATATGCCGCATCTGACCGATATGATTAAGGGCGTCAAAGGGATGGGGTTAGAAACCTGCATGACGCTGGGTATGCTTACTTCGGATCAAGCGAAAGCTTTAGCCGATGCAGGGTTAGACTACTACAACCACAACTTAGACACTTCGCCTGAATTCTACGGCAACATTATTACTACTCGTACTTATCAGGACCGTCTGGATACACTTTCTCACGTTCGTGATGCAGGCATGAAGATATGTTCTGGCGGTATTATTGGTATGGGTGAGAATGCCAATGATCGTGCGGGATTGTTGGTTGAACTGGCAAACCTACCTACTCACCCAGAGAGTGTGCCAATCAATATGTTGGTGAAAGTGAAAGGTACCCCACTAGAGAAGGTGGAAGATGTTGAACCATTCGATTTTATCCGTCTGATAGCGATTGCTCGAATCATGATGCCTAAGTCTGCGGTACGCCTGTCTGCTGGTCGTGAGAACATGAATGAGCAGATGCAAGCGCTATGCTTTATGGCGGGGGCCAACTCCGTTTTCTATGGTTGTAAACTGCTGACAACACCAAACCCTTCTGAAGACAAAGATATGCTTCTGTTCGATAAGCTTGGCATTAATAGCCAGCAAGTGTCTCAGAAGCCCGATGAAATCGAAGAGAATGATCTTCTTGATCGAGTTGTGGAACGAGTGGCTGCACGCCCAACGAAAGACGACTTATTCTACGATGCAGGCGTTTAATACTCGAATTGCTAAAGCCCTTGAGCAACGTAAAACTCAGGGCTTAAGCCGTACTTTATTCAATATAGAACAAGGTAATCGTACCCACTTAGTTCACGAAGGTAACAGTTACCTTAATTTTTCCAGCAACGATTATCTTGGGTTAGCCGCGGATAAAGAGTTAACCAAAGCGTGGCAGCTAGGCCTAGAGCGTTATGGCAACGGTAGTGGGGCATCGCCATTGGTGACGGGTCATAGCTCTGCTCATCGCGATCTAGAACAGAGCTTATGCCAATGGCTGGGGTTTGAAAGGGCGATATTGTTTAGCTCGGGATTTTCTGCCAATCAAGCCATGCTATTTGCACTATTAGAGAAAGATGACCTGCTATTACAAGATAAGCTCAATCACGCCTCACTGATCGAAGCTGGTATGTTGTCGACTGCGAAAATGAAGCGTTTCAGACACAACGATGTTGACCACCTTTGCTCTTCCATTGATGGCAATACTTTGGTCGTCACAGAAGGGGTTTTTAGTATGGATGGTGATTTATCACCATTGGCAGATATCTATTCAGTGACACGTAAAAAAGCCTGGCTTGCGGTTGATGATGCTCATGGTATTGGTGTGCTTGGTAAAGATGGTCGTGGCAGTTGCCATCATGCGGGTATTCAACCTGATTTGTTGGTAGTGACCTTTGGTAAAGCATTTGGTCTATCTGGAGCTGCAATTATGTGTAGCCGTGAGGTGGGGGACTATTTAACTCAGTTTGCCCGACATCATGTCTATTCGACCGCGATGCCCCCTGCACAGGCAGTGGCCTTAACTCAAGCGATCACTATGATTCAGGAGCAGTCATGGCGAAGAGAAAAATTGTGCGAACTCTCTGAGTATTACCATTCTCTGTTAGGGAATGAACAAGGTTACTGTGCAACTCAAACTCCGATTAAGCCATTTATTCTTGGTAGCAGTGAAAAGGCAATCAATATCGCATCACAGCTCAAAGCTAACGGTATCTGGGCGACGGCGGTCCGTCCCCCTACAGTTGCTGTTGGTAGTGCACGACTGCGCGTGACTCTCACAGCTAGCCATGAAAAAGCACACATACGAGCATTGGCAAATCAGCTAAAAACAGCTTTGAAGGAAGTGGATTAATGGAACAAGCGGTATTGATTACTCCTGACCGTGTCAACGACAAAGCAGCGATTGCTGATGCATTCGGCAGAGCAGCCAAAACGTACGATCAACATGCAGAGTTTCAGCGTGATGTGGGCTTACGTTTGTTGGCCAAAATGCCTCAAGATCTTACGGGTAAAACGGTATTGGATTTGGGATGTGGGACAGGCTATTTCTCATTAGAACTGATAAAACGTGGTGCGACGGTGATCTGTTTTGACCTGTCGCAACAGATGCTCGACGCCGCTAAACAGCGCTGTGGTGAGATGGCTACGTACTTGCAAGGAGATGCCGAAGCGTTGCCATTTGAAAATCATAGCATTGATTTTGCATTTTCCAGCTTAGCGCTACAGTGGTGTGATGACTTATCCGTGCCACTTCGTGAGCTGCGTCGAGTGATAAAACCGCTGGGTTCAATTTATTTTTCGACTTTACTCGACGGTTCTCTAAACGAGCTAAAACAAGCGTGGAGCAAAATTGATTCATATCAACACGTGAATCAATTTATCTCAGTCAATCAGGTAAAAATTGCGTTAGCGCAATCTGAATGCCATACGCATCAACTAGACTTACCGACCATTACGGTTTGGTACAAGACGGCATTTTCTTTAATGCGTGATCTTAAGGGTATTGGTGCAACGCATGTGGGTGGCAGGGCAAATGGCTTGACCGGTCGCAAAGCGTTACAACGTGTCGAACAAGAGTATCAAACAAACCGAAATCATCAGGGTCTTCTGCCTGCAACATATCAGGTCTGTTTAGGGGTTATTCATCTATGATTGATGCATTTTTTATTGCGGGTACGGATACCGATGTTGGAAAAACAGTTGCGTCTAAAGCGATTTTAAACGCGCTAGCGGAAAAGGATTTAAAAACCATAGGCTATAAGCCTGTCGCCGCGGGTTGCGAAAAAACGGAGTTTGGATTGCGAAATTCGGACGCGCTCTATCTGCAAAAAGCCGCTACGTTGGAAGTGGCGTATGATGACGTCAACCCATACGCACTAGCGTTGCCAGCGTCACCACATATTGCAGCTAAGCGAGAAGGAGTCGTCATCGATTACGCCGTACTGAGTGATAAGCTGTCACAGCACAAGAAAAATGCGGATATCGTGTTAGTTGAGGGCGCTGGCGGTTGGCGAGTACCTGTATCGGACTCTGATTGTTTGTCAACGTGGGTGCAGCAGGAAAAACTACCTGTTGTCCTTGTGGTCGGTATTAAACTTGGCTGTCTTAGCCATGCAATGTTGACGCTCGATGCAATCAAAGCGGACGGTTTACAAGTCATCGGCTGGGTCGCAAACCGGATCAACCCAGGAACAGAACACTATGCTGATATCATTGAGATGCTAGAGCAAAAAATTGATGCGCCGAAAATTGGTGAAATACCTTACGTTCCAAGCGTGAAGCGCCAAGGGCTTGCAAAGTATATTGATGTGACGCCTTTGCTAAGGTGCGAGTGTTAGAGATATTAAAAGGGCCTAACGAATCGACGTTAGGCCCTTTTTGTATCTGGAAACTGCTGTTAGCGGCGTTTTGGCTTACGCCCTGCTGGTGGCTTACCCACGTGACTTGCCGCAGGCTTACCGCCGCGGTTGCTACTCGGTTTGCTATCCGGTTTACCATTGCGTTTTGGCGCGGAACCACCTTTATGATTCGCTGATTGGCCTTTGCCTTGTCCACGTTGCTCGCCTTGCAGTTTTTCAAAGCCAGGTTGGCTCTTGGTATGCTTAGTGGCAAAACGTTGTGAACCGTGTCGACCTGACTTACGGCGCTGAGCTGGGGTTTTAGCCTCGATATCTTCCTCTGGTACCAGACAACCTGGTTTGTCACCAATCAGGTGCTTTTTACCCATGTTGACGAGTGCTTCACGAATCAATGGCCAGTTTGCTGGATCATGATAGCGTAGCAATGCTTTGTGGAGACGACGTTGACGTTCACCTTTAGCGACAGGAACCTCTTCACGCTTTTTGTATTTAACGCGTTTTAGTGGGTTGGTCTCTGAGTAGTACATAGACGTCGCATTACACATCGGCGATGGATAGAAGTTCTGTACTTGATCACATTCAAAGTTGTTCTTTTTCAGCCATAGCGCGAGATTCAGCATGTCTTCGTCTTCCGTGCCAGGGTGTGCAGAAATAAAGTACGGGATAAGGTATTGTTTTTTACCTGCTTCTGCACTGTATTTCTCAAACATCTCTTTGAAACGGTCATAGGCTCCCATGCCTGGCTTCATCATCAAATCCAGCGGACCTTTTTCGGTGTGTTCTGGAGCGATTTTCAGATAACCACCGACGTGATGGGTCACCAGCTCACGCACATATTCAGGCGATTCAATCGCAAGATCATAACGAACGCCCGACGCGATCATGACCTTGTTGATGCCTTGAACTTTGCGGGCAGCACGGTAGAGATCAATCGTGTGTTTATGGTCGGTGTTCAGTTTGTTACAGATACCAGGGAAAACACATGACGGGCGACGACAATTCGCTTCCGCTTTCGGATCACTACAACCTAGGCGATACATGTTGGCCGTTGGCCCGCCAAGGTCGGAGATTGTGCCAGTAAATCCAGGAACTTTGTCGCGAATTTCTTCTAACTCGTTAAGAATCGATTCTTGTGAACGGTTCTGAATAATTCGACCTTCGTGTTCGGTGATAGAACAGAATGAACAGCCACCAAAACAGCCTCGCATGATGTTTACCGAGGTTTTAATCATATCGTAGGCTGGAATCTTCGCTTTACCGTACATTGGGTGCGGAACGCGTGCGTAAGGCAGCCCAAACACGTAATCCATTTCTTCCGTTGTAAGTGGAATTGGCGCCTGGTTGACCCAAAGTTCGCGATCACCATGGCGTTGAATCAATGCACGACCCGAATACGGGTTGGTTTCAAGGTGCATGATTCGACTGGCATGAGCGTAAAGAATACGGTCATTGTTGAGTTTCTCGAACGGTGGGATACGTACCGCTGTCGTAGCTGCATCGTGACGAGATGGTCGGATCGTAATCGGCTTGGCTTCAGACTCTTGCGCCTTTGCCTTAGTATCACATTGTTCCTCAACCGCATAAGGGTTAGGCGGAATAAAGGCTTCTTTGCGCGGCTTCTCGATACGCGAAGAGTCGATCACTGTGTAACCTTCTGGCTCTGCAGGAAGGCTGACGGCAGTACCACGAATGTTGGTCATGCTGGTGATCTCTTCACCATCCGCTAGTCGATGTGCGACTTCGACCAAAGCACGTTCTGCGTTACCAAACAACAGGATGTCTGCTTTAGCGTCAAATAGGACAGAACGACGTACTTTGTCAGACCAGTAATCATAATGCGCGAGGCGACGCAGACTGGCTTCGATTCCGCCCAGTACGATAGGTACCCCTTTGTAGGCCTCACGACAGCGCTGCGAGTAGACGAGTGTCGCGCGGTCTGGGCGTTTGCCACCTTCGTTGTTTGGTGTGTAGGCGTCATCATGGCGCAGCTTACGATCAGCAGTATAACGGTTGATCATCGAATCCATGTTGCCAGCAGTGATACCAAAAAATAGATTTGGTTTGCCAAGAGCAGTGAAGGCATCTTTATTGTGCCACTCTGGTTGAGCGATAATACCGACTCGAAACCCTTGAGCTTCAAGAAGACGGCCAATAATCGCCATACCAAAGCTTGGGTGGTCGACGTACGCATCACCCGTTACGATGATAATGTCACAGCTGTCCCATCCTAGGGCATCCATTTCCTTACGATTGGTCGGCAGGAATGGCGCAGTGCCAAAGCATTCTGCCCAATATTTTTTGTGCTCGTGAATAGGAGTGATATTGCTGTACATATTTTGCTCTCAATGCCAAGGAGCGCGAATTATAGCGACTTGAAGGGCGACTATCTACCTCATTATAACTAAGTCTATTTAGCTACCGCGGACGAGGATTTTCTTGATCGGGAACTGATTGACTAAAGTGTTATCTCATCAACGTATTGTTTATACAACTCAGCCGAACCAGTTGGTATCTCATTGTTGTCGCTTTCATTCAGCTCGCGAAACGCCTTAACCTAAAAGTGATAGCAGAGGGTGTAGAAGCCCAACAAGATTTGTGTCGGGTATATCGACCGGCCAAGCATGAATCTGCATTTGACATCAAACATGGGTACCGACCATGAGTCTACTAAGGAGCATGCATACTGGAACAAACCTGCTAACCGAATTATGTTGCCCGTTATCAGCGAAATTGATTGGCATACCCCACAATCTAAGGTAGCGAGTCTCGTCAAACAAAACAGGCCGTTCCCTTGGTGTTTAGTTGATGAGTATGGTCATTTTAAAGGTTTAGTTGGCCCGCTAGCCGCGCTTAGTTGCCTTGCTAATAATAAATCTGTCACTTAGTTGAGTTTGTTCTAACTTTAATATTAGGGATTGCTCAACGATAGGATGAGTCTATGTACAGGGAGTTAGGCTCCGTACGTGATTTTAAGGCAAACGAGCAGACAACGAGTACGCAACTAGAATGGCAGTGGGATACTGAGCATCATCAACTGCAAATTGATGAAGATTTGTGTCGCCAACTGCTGAATTCAGACCTTCCTACTTTAACGGGCAACGTACTACTGCCGTGCATGAGCTATCACGATCAAACGGAGCTGTTAGCGCTATTGGCTCAGGCATGTAAATACCAGAGCAAACATCGTTTTTGTTGTTGTTTACAACTTAGTGATGACCAGTGTTGCTATGCGGAGTTAAGTTTTCGTGGTGAAAGCCACAGGCTTGTAACTGGAACCCTGACTCCGTTACTGTTTGTTCATGCGACGACATCAACGTTAAGTGCTCTATTTGAACAACTGTTTAATAACCCTCATCACGGTGTCGTTTTGGCAGACGAACAGCGCAACATCGTGGTGTGCAATGATTACTTCCTAGAACATGCCAGTTACAGTAACCAACAATTGGTTGGTCGACCAATGGATCTGCTAAATTCGGACAAGCACAGCGGTAGCTTTTATCAGAAGATATGGCAGCAAGTTGACAAGGAGGGCAGTTGGTCTGGTGTCGTTCTTATTCAATCATCTCATGGTAAAACCTACCCTCAAGACTTAACTTTACAGAAAATTATCCTTGTCGAGGGAATATTCTATCTTGGCGTATACCTTGACCTTTCCAACAATCTTTACCGGATTGCCGACGTTGAACTAGGTGGCGTTGAGTTGCTCACTCAATTGCCAACTGAAAAGCAGTTTGTTCGCGCCATTACCCAGCAATGGATGGAAAGTGCTGAACCCAATATCCATATGGTGGTCGCCTTTCGCCCAAGTTTTGGACCGGTTGATGATTTTGAACTCAAGTCGATGTTGTCTGAACATCTTACCAACAATAAGGTTGCTAAGTTTGTTGGCTATTTAGGTAGTAACCATTTCGTCGCTTGCTTAGAGTGTGACAAGGTCACGGGGCCAGCTCAGATACGGTTGATTCATCAGGCCATACGCCGCTTCTTTGCCTCTCTCAATCAGTCGGCAGGGAGAACCATACACAGTGCTATCATTAACGGTAGTGTCGGGGTTTCCGTATTGGGCCACGATACCCATAACCCCAAGTTGCTGGTCTCTCATGCCGTACAGGCGATGCTGGAACAAACCTCAGAGCAGCGCGGACAGATTACCTTCTACCATGGAGCTTTACACAAAGAGGTTTTACGCCGCAAAGAACTGGAAGAGTGGGCCGAGAAACTGATCCGTACGCAAAATATAGAAGTCTATTATCAGCCAATCATAGATGTAAAAAATTGGGATATTGTGAAGTTTGAGGCGCTTAGTCGTTTTAAAGCGAACAACGGTAAGATTCTCAATACGCAAGAAATGGTGATGATAGCGGAAGACCTTGATTTGGTTTCGGATCTAGATTGGTGCGTAGGTAAGAAAGCACTGCATGATTTGAATATTATTCAGGAACGTTTTGGTCACCAGCTAGGTGTAACCATTAATCGTTCGTTAAACACTAAGCTAGCAGTAGATGAAGTACTACGCAGTGCTGATTCTCTCATTCATCAATATGCGAATCGACCAGAGATGGTCACCATAGAATTAACGGAAAGTGCTTATTTCGATAGTGAATCTCGACAGTCATCGTTAATCCGAAATATACGTCAGAGAGGGGTGAGTGTTGCGATCGATGACTTCGGTACCGGTTACAGTTCTTTTGCTTACCTCAGTGATTGCAACTTCGATATTCTCAAGATTGACCGTGAGTTTGTTAAGGACCTTAAACATGGGACACACAAATTCTTTATTGTAAAAATGATCACCCAACTGGCACATACGCTGAATGTAAAAGTGGTAGCGGAGGGCGTTGAGACGCTTGATGAGCTGAAAGTGGTGTGCGGTTTAGGCGTGGACTATATCCAGGGGTACTTTTTCTCTAAACCATTGCCTTTAGAGCAATTAGAAAATGCATGGGGTTATTACGATAAACTGGAAGCGTTCCTATCAGGCTCAGAGCACACAAGGCAGTCTGGGATATTGAGTATCACTCAGATTCACATTCCGAGTCTTGCTCCCAATGATAATATCGAAAGGGCGAGAGCACTGTTGAACTCTGATCAATACCGAATCGATTTCATTCCTATTCTAAATCGGAAAATGTGCGTTGGGGTCGTTGGACGAGAAGAGCTCAATTACCATTTGTCACCGACATTAGGGACAAAACTTGAAACCAGCAAAGATTTGTCTATTTGCAAAAAAACACTCAACCGAGTGATGCGAACCAACCTTCACACTATTCGGCATCAGACACCACTTAGCGAGATTTCTAACATCATCAAATCGGGCATAAAACCCCCTTGGCTGGTGGTGAATGATTCGGGAGAGTATTTGGGCATTGTCACCAATCAAGACATTTTAAAACACTTCGCCAATGGCTAAAATTGTTCAGTCTGCTATTATCCGCATCCAAATACTCACTTAATTTAATTTCACTATGGTTCAGCAACTTCTTGCCGTTTTCGCGCCTATGTTGTTAGGGGCGCAGCTTATTCTCACTCTGATCTTAGTTAAAGGCGATATCTGTCCAGGTCAAAGAGGTCGTATTCATAAAATGCTTCCAACCTTGGCGATTCTTTGGCTTGCGGTCTCTTCATTGCGTATTGAAGCCATGATGGTTGTGTTCGCAATTGCTTACTTTTATACCCAAGTTCAAACCAAGAAAACCCGCGATCAAGGTCCGCTTTGGGTGATGTACCTTGCCAATGGCTTGGCGTTAGCCTATGTCGGTATAGAAGTGACGACGCAAAGTTCTCTCGCTGCCAGCCTGAGTGTTCTGATCCAAGTTTTCCTTTTAGGGGCAATCTTGGCTCATCTGCTGCTGACCATTGCTCGTACTCGCTTACAGGCGTTTCATAGAATATTGCCTGTGACAGGTGTAGTTGCGGCAATGCTAATGAGTTTAGCCATACTGCTCAAAGCTTCTGGTTTGCCTGCTGAGGCATTAACCAACATTACTCAGCCGTTACTGGTTGGTTTGGCACTACTTATTACCGCGGTGGTCATTTGGTGTTGGCACATGTTGACCTCAAAAGAGATAAATAAACTGCAACTGGCGATGGCACTGGCATTTTTACTCCTTTCAGCGACCTCAAACCAAGCACTGTTAATGCTGTAAGTTTGTTAGCTTGCTTCTACAAAGATTAGAGCTGAATCACTTCAATTTTCTCCGTTTAGGTCTAGGCTTAGAAGGCGAGTGTGCAAAAGGAGAGGGTGATGGATCTTAGTAATGCCGGCAGCTTTGACAGCATAATTCTACTAGGTATTGTCAACGAAAAGCTGCGCTTGGAATGTGACTCTTTTGAAGAGTTAGTCAGCATGTATGAAATGGATGTCGAAGCGGTGATAGGTAAACTGGATATGCTAGGTTACAACTATGACCCATTGACGAACCAGTTTAAAGCGTACCAAAGATAACGATAAAGGAGGTGTATGCCTCCTTTTTTGTTTCCGCTAAACCGTTTTTATACCGTCTAAATGGCTTTGAGATTGTAGACGGGCAGTATTAAAAAATGCCTGTAGGTAACGCTTGTCCCTATCTGAATGGCGTATGGCGGCGAATAGCCGTCTCCATAAACCATTCCCCAGTGGGATGCTGGCAATCAGTCCCTGTCTCGAAAATTCACTGATGGCCCAGTTAGGCAATGCGGCAACCCCAAGACCAGCAGAGACCATCTGGATCAGCATCAGAGTGTTGTCAGCCTGCTTCCATTTTGCTGGTTCTACGTTGGCGGGTTGCAAAAAGTGTTTAACGACATCCAATCGATTCTTCTGAACCGGATAAGAGAGCATTGTCTGATCGGCTAAATCCTGTGGCTCAATGGCAGGTTTTTGTGCCAGGGGATGGGAAATCGATGTCACCAATCGCATTTCGAAGTCAAATAGAGGCTCGTAATGGACTTCGGATCTTGGCTGAATGTCGGAGGTAATCACCAAATCCAACTCGCCTGCAAGTAGCGCAGGTAATGGTTCGAAGCCAAATCCTGACGAAAAATCGAGCGTCACGCTTGGCCAAGCAAGTTGATACTCCTTGAGCGCAGGCATCAGCCACTGAAAGCAAGAGTGGCACTCAATCGCCATGTGTAGCCGACCATTTACGTCCTCTTTGAGACTGGCAATCTCATTCTCAGCTTTGGCAACGCGAGGTAACACCTCATCGGCGAGCTTTAAAAAAATCTCGCCTTCGGAGGTGAACTTAACTGGACGCGTTTTACGCAGAAAGAGTTGACCACCAATCCTCGCTTCAAGATCTTTTATCTGATGAGAAAGTGCGGACTGAGTTAAATGGAGAGTCGTGGCCGTCGCGGTCAGCGAACCAGTGTCTCGCAGTGTTGTTAGCGTACGGAGGTGTTTTAGCTCGACCATGAATTCCCTTCAGATAGATGTCATTCGCATGAATTATATTAACCTAGCTTGTTTTTTTGGGTATGTAAACATCTAGATGGCTAAAAATAGAATTCCAATCTCTATGAGCCCATTGAGCTAAGCCAAACACCACTATGAAGAAATCTAATAAACATGTTGAATATTTGGAGATTGTTGTCGTGAAGATTTGGCGAGATAGTTTAGCCATCCAGACATCTTAATGATGTTGTAAATGCACAAACAGACGCTAGAAACAGAATCAAAAGGAATCACGACATGACAACAACGACACACATTCTTGGTTACCCGCGAATTGGTGAAAAACGCGAACTGAAATTCGCGCTCGAAAAATACTGGCGCGGAGAAATTGATCAGGCTGAACTGAAACAAGTGGGTTCAACACTGCGTCATAATAACTGGGCGACACAAGCAGAGGCGGGGCTGGATTTTGTATCGGCAGGGGATTTTGCTTGGTATGACCACGTTCTGACGACCACTTTGCTCCTTGGTCATGTACCTAAGCGTCATCGAGATGGATTCCCTGATCTTGATACACTTTTTAAGGTCGGACGAGGTCAATCTCAGGCAAGTTGCGGATGTAGTGGTCATGCGGCGTCAGATATGACTAAATGGTTCAACACTAACTACCACTACATCGTACCTGAGTTCAGCAAGGATGACAGTTTTGAAGTAAGCTGGCCCCAGCTGTTTGAAGAAGTTAATGAAGCGATTAAAGCGGGTCACAACGTTAAACCTGTGCTGCTTGGCCCATTAAGCTACTTGTACTTAGGCAAAGAAGTGGACGAAGGCTTTGACCGTTTGTCACTGCTTCCTCGCCTGTTAACGGCTTATCAAGCTATCTTGGCAAAACTTGCAAAGCAAGGTGTTGAGTGGGTACAGATAGATGAGCCAATCTTAGCGCTTGAACTGGATAAAGCATGGCAAGACTCGTTCAAACTTGCCTATCAGGTGATTCGTAGTGACGTTAAAGTGTTGCTTACTACCTATTTTGATTCGGTCGTTGATACGCTTGATAAGATTGTTGAACTGCAAGTGGACGGCTTACATATCGATTTATCTGCGGCTCCAGAACAGCTAGATGTTGTGGCAAAAAATTTACCACAAAACTGGATTTTATCTGCGGGTGTGGTCAACGGTCGTAATGTATGGCGTGCCGATCTCAGTACACAGCTTGCGTTATTGCAACCAGTGAAAGAGACGCTCGGAGAGAGACTTTGGGTGGCAACGTCGTGCTCACTGTTACACAGCCCTGTTGACTTAGAACTAGAGTCAAACCTGAGTGAGGAGGTCGCTAGTTGGTTTGCCTTTGCCAAACAGAAGGTGACGGAAGTGGCGTTGTTGGGTAAAGCTTTAGATGGTGATCATGAGGCGATCTTAGCGTGTGATACTTACAGTGCGCCAATTCAAGCGCGTAAGACCGCAACGCACGTTAACAAACCACAGGTGCAATCCCGCCTCAACAAGATTACAAAGTCTCTGGCAGAGCGCAGTGCACCCTATGTGGAGCGCGCCGCGCATCAGAGTGAAGTCTTGGGTTTGCCGCTTTTCCCTACGACCACAATAGGCTCATTTCCACAAACGAGCGAAATTCGAGTACAACGCAGTGCTTATCGAACGGGGAAACTGTCTGAGCCTGAGTACCACCAAGCGCTCAAAGGTCATATCGCTGATGCAGTGAAGCGACAAGAAGCGCTAGATCTTGACGTACTGGTACACGGTGAAGCGGAGCGTAATGACATGGTTGAGTACTTTGCTGAGAATCTAGCGGGTTTCCAGACCACCCAATTTGGTTGGGTACAAAGCTATGGTTCACGTTGTGTTAAGCCAGCCATTGTTGTTGCCGATATTGAGCGCGAAAAACCAATTACCGTTGAATGGTCGACCTATGCACAATCATTAACATCGAAACAGATGAAAGGGATGTTAACGGGGCCAGTGACAATTCTATGTTGGACGTTTCCGCGTGAGGACATCTCGCGGAAACAGATTGCTGAGCAATTGGCACTTGCGCTGCGTGATGAAGTTTCTGACCTACAGGAGGCGGGTATTAACATTATTCAGATCGATGAACCTGCAATTCGTGAAGGCTTACCGCTTAAAAAGCGTGACCATAAAGCGTATCTTGAATGGGCGGTCGATGCGTTTAAGATTTCAGCGGCTAGTGCCAAACCAGAGACTCAGATCCACACCCACATGTGTTACTCAGAGTTTAACGAAATCATTGATTCTGTCGCAGCGCTGGATGCTGACGTGATCACCATTGAAACGTCGCGCTCAAATATGGAGCTTCTCAAAGCATTTGAAGAGTTTAACTACCCGAATGAGATTGGCCCTGGCGTGTATGACATTCACTCGCCTAACATTCCGAGTAAAGAGTGGATTGAGGGGTTGATTAACAAGGCCGCTGAGAAAATTCCGGCTCAACGTCTATGGGGAAATCCAGATTGCGGTCTCAAAACGCGTAACTGGAAAGAGACGGAAGCGTCACTCACGAACATGGTTCTTGCTGCTAAGGAGCTGCGAAAAACCTACCAGTCATAGAATTACCCTGAAAAACTAATAATGCCGACCTCAGGTCGGCATTATTGTTTTAACATGTTTAAATCGCTTCGCCATTGACTGTAACCGCAACATCAATATTACCACGAACAGCATTTGAATATGGGCAGACTTGATGAGCCACTTTCACTAACTCAAGTGCTTGCTCCTGAGGTAGCGCTAACGTTGCCACTAAACTTACCGTTAATGCGAAACCACCTTGTTGGTTCGGGCCAATACCCACTTGAGCTGTCACTGGGGCGGATTTCAAGGCAACTTTTGCTTCTCGTGCAACGTGAAGAATGGCGTTAGAAAAACAGGCAGAGTACCCGGCTGCGAATAATTGTTCTGGATTAGTGGCAAGACCAGCGCCACCCATCTCTTTAGGGTAAGAAAGCTCTAAATCCAGTAATCCATCGTCTGTTTTAACTTGACCATTACGGCCTGCCAATGCGGTGATCCGTACCTATAGGCCATTGCTTGAGAACTTAGATCTTACCTATTCGCAGTACCTGGTGATGATGGTGTTGTGGGAGAGTGATGGTATCAATGTTAAGGATCTCGGTAGTCGATTACACCTAGATTCAGGCACCTTAACGCCGCTTCTGAAACGCTTAGAAAGCAAAGGGTTTGTTATACGTGGACGTAGCGAGCAAGATGAACGAGTACGAGTACTAAAACTGACTGACTCTGGAGCCAAATTACAGCAGCAAGCATTACAGATTCCAGCAGAAATGAAGTGCAAAATCCCATTAGAACTTGAAGAGCTCATCGTCCTAAAAAACCTGTGTCAAAAGGTACTGAAAACTCTAGAGGATTAGGCTTCCTCAGTGATTAAGGCAAGGATAAAGATAGTCAGCAGGTAAGAGGAATATATGATAGAAACATCACGACTGATCCTTCGCCAGTGGCGTGAGTCTGATAGAGAACCTTATCGCCGATTGAATGCAGATCCACAAGTGATGCGCTATTTCCCCTCACGCCTCACTAGTGAGCAAAGTGATTCGCAGCTGGACGTTTTGCGTCAACTTATCAATCTAAACGGGTGGGGATTTTGGGCGCTGGAGATCAAACAGACTCAAGAGTTTATCGGCTTCGTTGGCTTGCATCAGCAAGCAGAAGACAGTGGAATCCCTAATGCACCATTGGTTGAGATTGGCTGGCGACTTGATGTTCATCACTGGGGGAAAGGCTACGCCCCTGAAGCGGCTTGTGCGGCGTTAGATTATGCGTTTAGGCAACTTAACCTTGAACAGGTTTATTCATTTACAGCTTTGACCAATGTTCCTTCGCAAAGAGTGATGGAAAAAATAGGCATGCTCAACACTGGGCAAGATTTTGACCACCCGAAATTGCCGACTGGTCATGAGCTTAAGCGTCATTGCCTATATAGAATGACGCGTGAACAGTGGCGACGAACTGATTCGATTGTCACCAGTACTGTAGGCGATGGTCTAACTGATCTCGGCCAGTCAGCGACCATGTTTGCGAACGTACCATGCTCCAATGCCGCCTCATGAATCATTAGAGCATTGGCCTGTATTGACCTGATTTTAGCGTGATGGCGAATGATGCTTGGATTTGCGGCTTTATTGTCCCATTGCTCATCAGACAGCATCAATAAGGGCTCAACTTTAAAACCAACGGTCATCACCGATTTTCCGCAGTTGCTCGGCAGATAACGGGCGAGATAGCAAGGATTCCAACTGCTGTTCACCACCTTTACGCTGAGCCGCTCGATGGTAAATGTCATCAAATTTTTCCAAAGCCAATGTGATCGTCTCCTTTAATAATTGCGCTTCTGACCAGAGCAAAACACAAGTTAACCGCTCAATGACATAGTAGCGCCACAAGGCATTAAAGTCTGCGCAAAAAATAGGAGTTCAAAGAATGAAAAATTTATGGTTAACGCTTGCGGTGAGTATTTTTGTTTCTGGTTGCCAAATTAACCGTGTCGAAGGTGAGTATCGCGATGTTGAAGTTAAGGTTTCGAATAAAGAGTCATCGTCAAGCTCCGACTCAAACTCAACCTTCTGTCCGCCAGGTCAAGCCCAAAAAGGACGCTGCTAGCGGGGCGTCGAAAGTGAAAAAGCCAGAGCAGTGTCGCTCTGGCTTTCGCGTATATTTTCAAGTTTAAAGTGTGAGTAGGTAGTTGACCAACTGGCTGTATTCTTCGAAGCTGCCGATCTGTTCTGTTTTAACGAGATACTTATTGTTGACCACAACCCCTGGCACGCCAGTTAGCGTGCTCTTGTTGAACTGTTTGTCAAAACCACGTTGCATTGAATTAACGACGAAACTGTTATACGCAGAATCGAATTTTTTACCATCGATACCATTGTCAACAAACACTTGGCGAAGAGCCTGCTCATCTTTAGGAGGAGCTTTCAGTTCATGGATTTGTTTAAACATAGCGGGGACCATGGTTTCCTCAGCGTCTAGTGCAACCATGGTGGCGTATGATTTTGCCATAGGCACAGCCATGTCGTTCCCCATGAAGGCAACGTGTACTTTTTCTAGCTTTGTGCCCTCGGGAAGGCTCGCTTTCAACTGATTAATCACTGGCTCGAAGTTGTAACAATGCGGGCAGTAGAAGGAAAAGAACTCGGTTACTTTCGAGGTTGATGATTTTGGTTCTTCCAACACTTTGTAGTGAGTGCCTTGTTCAAATTGCGCAGCGTTTACAGCAAGCGAAAACATCATAGTAGTGAAGAATAATAATATTTTTTTCATTGCTTATTCCTAATGAATTCAATAAGTAAATAGATAGATTGCCTTACAGTGGGAGGCAGGAAAATTGAATCTAGGTTTAAGTGATAGGAGGACGAAATAAGGTTTTTGAACGTGTGATAGCCTTGCCAATATCATCAAGATAGCGAGGGGTCAGTGTCGGTATTTCTTGAACACCGATAGAAATAGACTGCGTCGTTGATAACTTGAGCAGGCAGATTGAAGCACAACAATGATGACCGGAAGCTTGGCTATAGCTCACTAGTTTAGGGCATTGAACAGGGTGGATCTGGTAGTGGTTTTTACTGCTGTCTAAGGATAAAAATGTTGACTCAGCGTTAGGTTCGCTAGCTTGCACGCTCACGATAGCGCTGCTAAAGAGCAGAGCCAATGTAACGATGAATGCGATCATGATAGAGCGACTAACCAACAACAATTTGATCCTAACTAACTTATGGTGTGGAGCTTAACGGATTTTTTCATCAATATAAATCTCCGTTGACCTAGGTTGGGGATGAGTTAACATTTCGGCAAAAAATACGGAACTTACTCAATAGGTTAAATTCTGTTACGTAAACGCTCTCTGAGGGACACTCTTGGTACATGAGAGGGGCGTTTTTCTTGGTATAGGTTGATCAGATTGCCCGCTAACATCAGTAATGCGCCAGCCAGAAGTGAGATTTGGAATTCTTCTGCATAGAGAACAACGCCCACCAGAGCGATAACAGGTAAACGCAAAAAATCCATCGTCACTACGATGGAAACATCGGCTAATTGAAGTGCTTTGGTCATACAGTAGTGGGCGGAGAGGGCCGTCACCCCAATAATGGCTAGCCAAAACCATTGGCTGCCTGCGGGAAATTGCCAATCAGGGACGGCGAGTGAGAAACTCACTGGCAACTGAATTAAACACATCAAAAACAATATCGTTAGTGGGTGCTCTGTGCGAGCAAGGGATTTTGTTGATGAGTGAGATACGGCGTAGCAAACGGCTGACGCGAGCACGATTAATGCTGCGGGAGTCACGATTTCGAATCCTGGTTTGACGATGAAAAGCACGCCAACAAACCCCAAAGTCATAGCGACTAGCTTACGCTTGGTGAGTTGCTCTGCTAAAAATAGGGCGGCAATAATCGCTGTCCACAGGGGGACGGTAAATTCAATGGCAAATACTTGAGCAAGAGGAAGCAAGCCAATACCAATAAACCACCCGTATTGACCTGCGAAGTGAAAGAGATTGCGTACCGTATGAAGCTTTAGTCGGTTGGTATAAATTAAGTGCTGTTGCTGAGTGACTAGGATGACGATGGATATGATCGTTAAGGCTATCAAACCACGGAAAAACAAAACCTGAAAAGTGCCGAGTTGCCCACTTAACTCTCTAGCACCAACGGCCATCAAGCAGAAAGAGAACAAGGTGCCAAGCATCCATGTGGCTGATCGAATAACGATATTACTCTCCTTAGTTAAAATGTAACAAGCGTCTACTTCCTACTGCTTGTGAGGACTCGCGTCAACTTATGCCCGATAGCGAAGAAAATGATGCACACACCGAGTGTGAGCAAAATGGAATAAGCGTAACCGAGACCGGCGGAAACACCGAATCCCCATACAAAGGAGAAGACCAGTCCCTGAAGCGCTTGATAAGGCCATTGAATGATCGGAAAGTGAGAATCGCCCGCAAGCAGGTAGATAAGTGCCAGCAGACTAACTGAGGCAGTGAGTAAGCCGATTAAGTTCTCTTTTTTCATGCGCTGTTTACGTCGTAAAAAGAAGATATTACGAGTAATTTCAGTAGCTGGCTAGAGGAATGTTTGATGCAGACAGCCAAGCATAAGGCTGTCTGCAATCTGGTTAGTGGTGAACCAGTGTCAGACCACTTGGAAGTGCGTCACCGAATACTCGTTTGGATTCACTGTCGGACAACGCCTTGACCTGTTCAACCAGAAGGAGCCATGAGTCGGGAACCTTACTCTGTTTTAGCTTCGCTATGACTTGAGCTCGGACATCGTCGCTAATATCGAATAGGCGATCGCCCGTCTTGCGGCAAATCATCACCGCAGCAAAAGCGATCATTGGTTCTTTCTGCCAGTTTTGTTCAAGTAATTTAGGTAACCACTGTTCCACTTGCTCGCGAGAAATGACGGCGTGTTGGCTGCCATAAAGGGGAGTACGTGATGCGAGTCGACCTAGCGCCCACCAGTGAGCCTGTTCAAACTGGTTAAAGTTGATGGCCTTGCTTAAAAACCATGACGCAAGTAAAACCTTATCTTCGACCTCAAGATGCTCAAGAGAGGCTGCCAAGCGAACCATGGACTCATAGCCCATATCTTGCGCTGCTTTCGCTGATTGAGGGTTCTTCATCGCGCCTGGATGAAGGTATTTTGCAATGTCTGCTAAAATCGTTTCCTGCTGTTCTTGGTTTAATCCACCAGCGATGCGACGCCAGAATACCCACCAGTCAGTCCATCCCTGATGGTTTTTGAATTGAATACCTTGCTGGTAGAGTCCCCACACTTGCTCGATCCGCCAAGAGTCAGTGGCATCGCCAAAGCCAGGTCGCATCGCAAAACCCGCAAGACGAAGCCAGTTTTTCTCGTGTTGCTCTGAGCGACGTCGACGTTTGCGGCCGAGTGCAAAGGAATCAAACAACTGACGCAGCGTGGTGAAGTCCCAATCGTCGCGCTTACCCAGTTTTTTCTCTAAATCTTTCGCGAGTGTCTTAATTTCATTCGATTCAGCGCTTTTTTTATTGCCACTGTAGATGCGAGCAATCAGCTCTTTGCATTCATTCAATCGAGGATGCAGTGCTTGCTGTTGGTCTTGTTCGGCTTTTTGATTACGGACTTCGAATTCCACAGCCCAGCGCTTGGTGTCATCCTCAGTATGAACACACTCCATTTTAAGTGTGCCTACTTCCGTCAACTGGCAAGCCAATTGCACTTCAACACGCTCTTTTTGGTTAGCCTGCAGTTCAACCCCTTCGCCTTGCAAAGTAGAGATGTAAGGGGGAAGAGGCGCAAATAGGTCAGGATCGACATCGACCATAACACCGTTCTGGATGGCCGTCTTGTTAGCAAGTGTATCGTGAGTCGTGGTGAGAAGATTGAAACGAACAGGCTCACCCAAAGTGAGAGAGAAGCGACGTCCGCTTAAGCGGATTTCATGCCCTTCTTCCGTTCCTTTGGCTAATAGACATAATGCTTTGCCCATTTTGTTCTTTTCTTGCAGATGCAAAAAGTAAGAACGGGCTGCACCACCACCAATCTTTAACTGAGCACCACGGCGTGCTTTGCCAAAGGCGACAGCACCCAGTGCGACAGACCAGTCAGGATGAGGGTTGTCGAGTACAGTAACCGCCGAACCTCGCCAGTTGTTGAGAAGCCTAGTCACACGTTCAGTCACGAGTTCACTGTTGAACACGCCCCCGTTGAGTAGAAGCCCTACAGGGATAGCCGGTTGGGATTCATCTTGCTGGTTAAGTGCGGCATAGGAAACTTGCTGGTGTTGATTTAGGAATTCAGCGATGTGCTTACTAACAGCAGGATCGGCGACATAAGGCAGGCCAAATTCGACAACGGCGCTTCGTCTCTTATCGGGTGTGTGGTTAAAGTCGGAGAGAGGGAAGAAACCATCGAGTGCGATTTGGTGAACTTCCTCTTTGCTGAGTGCAATACTTTTGGTGCCACCAAGCAGCTTGGAACCGCTACCCAACATAGTAATTTTAACTTCTTCAGGCGCGTCAGAAGAAAGCAGGTTTTCTTTTGCTTTGCGTGTTTGCTGAATAAGCTTGGTTAAGCAAGCTGCATTGAGTTTTTTACTTTGGCTGAATCGCTGTTCTGCTAAGTGAGCTAGGGCGAGATCGAGGTTATCCCCCCCCAGCATTAGATGTTCACCAACGCCTATACGATCGAGATTGAGTGCTTCGTCATGGTTGGCATCGGGGTTGAAGCGAGCTTCGATTAAACTCAAATCGGTAGTACCACCGCCCACATCACACACCAATATTAAGGGCAGTTGTTTCAATTCATCGGCAGCACTGTGCTGGTGGCGTGCATACCAATCGTAGCAAACGGCTTGAGGTTCTTCGAGTAAGACGATCTTGTCCAGTCCGGCCAGTTGAGCGGCTTCTAGGGTCAACTTACGCGCGGTTTCGTCAAATGATGCAGGAACGGTTACGACGACATCTTGGTCTTCCAGCTTATTACTAGGATGACGGTAGTTCCATGCTTGTCGAATATGGTTGAGATAGCTTGCACTGGCGATGACCGGCGATACTTTGTCGACATCTGTTGCTCCTGCCCAAGGAAGAATATCAGAGCGGCGATCGACCGCTTGGTGTGATAACCAGCTTTTAGCACTTGATACCTGACGGCCCTCCACTTTGGCGCCCAGTTCACGAGCCCATTCGCCGATAATGACATTGGGAATATCGCCAGCAACGGGCTGCTCGTCCCAAGGTAATGTCAAATCAAGCGGAGATATCTGACCCTGTGCGGGATGGTAGCGAAAAGAGGGAAGAAGCGGCTTTCTAACCACTTCGCCAGGTCCGATAAGCTGGTCAATGTCGAACAGGGACACGTTGGAATGTTGTAGGTCGTCAGTAATTTCACAGAATGCGACAACCGTATTGGTTGTACCTAAATCGATACCGACTAAAAAACGAGGCGATGCCATAGAACAAAACCCTTGTTTACGAGATAAGGAAAAGCGGCACCAAAAGGTGCCGCTTAAATTTTTATAGTGATTGTGTATTCGAGCTTGCGTCTTCGCGCACGTCAAACTCTACATGCCATTTTTGGCCATTGTCGGCAGCGATAGCTTCTAGGTATAGCGTGCCGAGCTCAGTAACGCGTGAGGCTAGGGTAACCGGCACGACTTCGCCTTCACGGCGACCTTCGGTGACGGGTAGTGTTACCTGAATTTCTGGTAGCTCGTCTAGCTCTTCTGGTGCCCAGTGGTCAAGATGTGTCCCAGCCTCATCGTCACGGCGAACCGTAGAACCAAAGAACTGGAAGTTGACAGGCTGACCAATGATCAGACCAAATTCCTGACTTGGTACATTAACTTGAGAACCTTCTTCCATGCCAAATGGTGCAACACATAATGCTTCCATTGGTGGAGCCATACCAGGAATGGCTGGCATCGCACTTTCGATCCCCACATAGTAGCTTGAAGCAATACCACCGCGGATACGTACGCCCTGACCACGACGAACAGCACCATAGTAAGAGGCACCACTTGCGACTGCAAGATCTAGGTCAACGCCAGTGAGTCGTTTTGCCATTTCACAGTCAGCATCAATCAACCACTCATTGATGGTCTCTTCAAGACGGTGAGCGAGCAAGTTAGATTTAAGTACACCACCATTAAACAAGATAGCAGTAGGCTTAATAAAATCACTCGATGGTTGAGCACTGCCACCCATGCCAGGCATATTGGCAAAAGGATTGAAGTCTTGAGCCGGATTCTCGCCGTTTTGAGCATTGGCCTGTTTCGTTAAAAAGGCGGCGATGTGGCGTGTGATGCCTGCATCCTGAGCGTAAGGCAGCCCCATTTGAGTTAGAGCACCACGGTTACGCTGCACAGGTTGTTCAGTGACCGCCACTTTAGGGAAAAATCCATCAACAAGGGTCTGTTGAACTTCCTGCTGTGTTAGCTCAGTTTTTAAAGTTGCGCCTAGCAGCTTAGAGCCGCGACTAGGTACCACAATAGGAACCGACTGTAGCTCGCTATCGTTGAGAAGGGCCTCTTTCGCGTCGCGACAAGCGTGTGTCATGGCTTGAACTTGCCACGGCTGAAGTTCTTTCCCTTCTTGAGCTAGTTTCATTTTCAAGCGATAGGCGAGGGCGAGATCCATGTTGTCACCGCCAAGGAGTATATGTTCACCAACCGCGATACGATTCAGGGTGAGATTGCCTTCATCCTCAGTCACTTCAACCAAAGAAAGGTCGGTTGTACCACCACCGATATCGACAACCAGAACGATATCGCCAACCGAAACCTCATCGCGCCACTTGTCATTGCTGTTATCAATCCAGTTGTACAACGCTGCCTGAGGCTCTTCAAGTAAAGTAAGGTGGACAAAACCCACGTTGCGAGCGGCTTCTGCGGTCAAATCACGTGCAGCAGGGTCAAACGATGCCGGTACGGTGATGGTCACGTCCTGATCGGCAAGTAGATGATTCGGATTTCTGTAATCCCACGCTTGTTTTAGATGCTCTAAATAGAGCTCAGTCGCTCGCAGAGGTGACACTTTTTCAACCTCTTCTGGGCTGCCTGCGGGTAGGAAAGCGTCACGGCGGTTTACACCACCGTGACACAGCCAAGATTTTGCACTAGCAATCAAACGAATCGGTGTTTTTGAGCCTAGATTTCGCGCAATTGCACCAACGAGCGCGGTTGGCTGTGATGTCCATGGAAGGACTCGAGACACAGGGTTCATCTCGTGCTCATGAGGCTGGTATAGGAACGAGCCCAACTGATTCCGATTCTCCACGGTGCCAGGTGCGGTTAGTTGTGGAATCGCCATAACTTCAACACGCGCGTTTTCATCGGTTGTATCGACGTAAGAAAGCACACAGTGAGTGGTGCCTAAGTCGATACCCACACTAAATTTAGCCAGCGGCTCTTGAGTCGGTTGTTGAGCAATGTTTTGCGTTTCCATTACAGCTCTACCTCTGCAGGAGCAATAACGGTTGCGTCATAGTTCTCAGCCAGCTTTGGCAGATTCATCGAACTTGCTTTCCAGCCTTTGTGAACGAGTGTGCCATGGAATGGTGCACTGCCCGTTACGTTACCTGTAAGGCGAACTTGTTGTGGGTTGAAACCTTGTTCAATAGTGATTCGCGTCTCTTCGTCTTCATTGCGAATATGTTCTAGTGTGACGTAGTCACTAAGCACTTTCTGACCACCGGTGTGGATAACACGAGCGGCTGCACCGACTTCTTCATCTGAGAATGAAGTCAGGTCTTCTTTGAGGAAATCAATCAATCGTGCTTCTTGCTGCATTAGCGCAAGGAGTTGCATCGCCGAGTCGGTTGAAGCGGTTGCAAGTTTTGATTCTACTTCGACGACTTTCTCGACGATTTTTTCGACTTCAACGACTTTTTCAACTTCAACGATCTTTTCGACAGGTTTTTCGACTTCGACGATTTTTTCAACTGGCTTCTCAACCACTTTCTCGATCACTTTAGATTTGCGAGACACCGCAATAAGAAGAAGTAAAACGCTTGATGCAGCGAGGCCTGCGTGAAGCATATCGAACGTTTGAGGGATCATTTGTAAATCGAACGTCATGACATTTCTCTTAACTATTTAATGAAAGGAGAGATTGGCTCAATCTCTGCTTTGGTTCTCAGCTTGGAACGAGAACCACGTTATTCTGATAAATTGGGGCAGATAGTAACATAATCAAGTCGCCATTCGGCTAGTAAAACAAGTCTTATCAGGAATTTTAGTCACCGTTTGGTCTGTTTTTGACCGAATTTTGCCGCAAAAAGAGGCATGCGCCACGAAACGTAAATTGTTTCATATCAAATTGTTGTTTGCGCTTTAAGTCATCAATTGGATAGGGCTACAATGTGACCGATATTTCGACAAAGCTGTAAACATAAAATGCGTTATGCAACGACTTAATAAAAAGCACTTCCTTTATCCCTTCTTAACATTTCTATTTTCTCTGTTCGTTGCATTTTATGCGGTTTACTTTGCGTATCAGTCACAGCTGAAATATACCATCTCGTTAGTCGATAAACTGGCTGACCAGCAAGCAGAAAATCTCCAACAAATTGTTCAGAGTGATCTCCATTTTATCGGTGCTGGGGCGAACTTTTTTCATTCTACGCAACCACAGGATTGGGACAGATTTCCGGTTTTTGCTGATCAAGTGGTTTCGTCTTCACCAACGCTGATCGCTTTGCAATGGATGCAACGTGTCGAGAAGCAGGATATTCCCAGTCATATTGAACAGGTTCGGAAAACATTTCCTGATTTCAATATTTACACAGTACCCAAAGATGGTGAGAAAACAACCGGCTATATCATGACGGATAACCAACCTGTCTACACCGCTTCTGATGTTTATCCTCGCAGCCCAGAAAACATCAGCGTATTGGGTTACTACTCGTCGCGTGAGCGCTTTCAACGAGTACTGAATAACATAACGATGAAAGGCGAGCCAAGCGTATCGGATAAAGTTCGTTTGCTACAAGATGGTCTCGACAGGAGTATTACGAAATCGGGTCTTCTTGTTTATCACCCAGTGTTCGATTTAGAAAACGAAGATCAACTGATTGGTGTGGTAATTGGTGTTATACGTTCAACCAAATACTTTGAATCGATTGTGGTAAGAACCACAACGGAACAGGACTTATTAGTACAAGTTACGGACATGGGGTTTGATGCCGAAGATGATCCTATCCTCTACCGCAGCCCAAACTGGAACTACACCCAAGGTATCGAGATTACTAAACGCGTGGTGTTGCCCAATCGTGAATGGCTAGTCGATTTTAAACTCGACAGGCAGGTTACCCGCAATGACTCTTTGGTGCTCGCAGCTATCTTTCTCTCTGGCCTAACGATCGCTTGTCTGTTGAGTTTTATTGTCTATTTGCTAGTGAGAGACAAAGAGCACTTAGCGGTACTTCTCGATGAGCGTACTCAGGAGCTACAGTTCCTAGTTGTGCATGACTCTTTAACGGGTATTTATAACCGTAGAGCGTTTAACCAGTATTTACGCGAGCTGGTCAAAACCAATCAGAGCTTTGCCCTGATCACCTTTGACATTGATAGATTTAAGTTAATCAATGATCACTTTGGTCATGTTGCAGGTGACGAAATGCTTGTGTGTGTCGCGAAACTTATTCAACAACATTTGGTTAAAGAAGATATCTTTGTACGTATGGGCGGCGATGAGTTTTGTATTCTTTCTAAAGTCACGAACAAAGATCAGTTAAGAGATTATCTGAATGTAATTCGTTGTGCAGTCGCTGAGCTTGTGCATACCCATGGTGGACAAAAGATTCGTTGTACATTGAGTATTGGCGCTGCCATTAGACGTCACGAAGATGAGGAGAGCATAATGCAAGTCTCTGACGCACAATTGTACAAGAGTAAACAGACTGGCCGTAATTGTGTATCAATCGCGGAATAACTGAGCACTCAACGGCCAAGCAGTCGAGTTTTTCAAATTTCTGATGTAGAATTTTGCGCTTTCACAATATTGTCAACAAAGGCGAACCATGAACCATAACCGTGTAGTTTGTTTCGATTTGGAAATGTGCTGTTGGAATGAAAACGGTGTCGGTACCACTGGCGAAATTATTGAAGTCGGGCTTGCGGAAATTGATCTCGCTAGCGGTGAAATTGTTAAGAGAGCTCAGTACTACGTTAAACCTGAGCGCGATGAAGTGTCACTGTTCTGTTCTCAATTGACCGGAATTACACCGCGAAAAATAGAAAAACAAGGGCGTCCGCTTAGCGAAGTGATTAAGTCGATGGTGAAAAACTTTGGTGGCACAAATAAGATATACGCCGCTTGGGGGCGAGATGATCGCGTGTTGCGTGCGGAGTGCAAAGCAAAAGGGATTGATATGCCCTTCAATGAATTCATCAACCTTGCTACTTTATATCGGATTCAAAACCGCTTGAAAGACAAGAGAATAGGTCATAAAGCCGCTCAAGAAAGTAAAGGTATTGAGTGGGAAGGTCGCCAGCACTCTGGTTACGTAGACGCGTACAACTTAGCTAAGCTGGCACTGACAATGCTGTGATAAAAACGAAGGGAGCTCACGCTCCCTTTTCTATTTTTGGTCAGTGACCGACAACTTGGCGCGAATAAACTCACTGTGGTCAACGTAGAGTAACTCGGCAGTTTTTCGAATCACAGAGTCTTCTAATGGGTCGATTTGTCCATCGGCGTTCGCCACTTGCCACATCGCTTGTATCAAATCAAAACGTTTTTCTTGGCTCAGTTCTCTAAGTTGAGAGGTGAATTCATAGAGTGATGAAGCCTCTTTGCTGTTTTGTTCCGCTCTTGCGAGCAGACCTCTTGCCTGATTTTCATCAATCGCGAGAAGTTTTTCGAGTAGATGTCTCTTGGCTATTTTTTCTTGTTCACTGACCTGATGATCGGCACCGGCAACCTCGCACAGAAGGGAAGCGATAGCCAGAGTTGGCTCGCCTGTGTTAGCGTGTCCCAGATCTTGCCCATCAAGGAGTTGCTTAAAGAGTTGGGTAATGGAATTCAACATAGTTGTTGCCTCAAATTCGTCTCTACAGCTATAGATAGTGATGAATAGCTGCAATAACAAGTCACTTTACATAAACCTTACTTTTCCTTTATCGGAGGAAAGTCCCATTCAACGCCCTCTGCGGTCAAAATCGAAACTCGCGATGGTCTGCCATGTTGATCCAGTTTCAACTCACCGATTGCGCTGGTGTTAACTAATCTACGTGTTCCTGGTGTCTCTGGATCGCGCTTCTTGATTTTTAGCCGCTTACGTTTGGTGAGAAAGTTTAGCGGAGAGCGGGGGGAATATAGTAAACGGTCGGCATGATCGCAGATTGCCAGCAGAGGTTCTGGAAAATGATTTTTAAAACCGCTGCAGGTGATTTGGTATATGTTTGGGCTGTTACGTCGGAACCTCAGTTTGATGTCGTAAGCAAATGAGTAGTGAACATCGCCCGACAGAATCACAAAATTGGTCGGTGTTTTGGTATGGGTAAAGATACTTAGGAGTGTGTTCGCGCTTCCTGGGTGCGCCATCCAGTTTTCAGCATCAATCACCAAAGGTTGTCCAATCACGGTGGCCGCTTTCTGCAAAGCTTCGATCACCTTAACGCCAAACATTGGCGCCGCCGACACCACTACGACCTTATCTTGATGCATTAGCTCATGTTGAAACTCGATCAAGGCTTCCCAATCCATCAAACCGGAAGGTTTGTTCATGCGAGATTCAGACCGCCAGCGTCGTGTTCTGGTATCCAACACGACAACTTTTGGGGAGCTGTGAATGGTGTAGTGCCAGCGTTCAAAAGTATATAGGTAGCGGATAAAATCGTCTTGTGCGTGGCAACTAGGTTGTTGGATAAAGCGATTCGCTACATCGAGAAACTCTTGGTTGAAGTTGTCAGGCTCGTTTCCCCAGCCTTGACAGAGCCAGTACGCAATTAACCCATTGCCAATGATTCGGTTTGAAAGAGGGTGGCTGTACGCCGCCTTTTCCCATCCGATAGTGAGGTTCCAGTCATCGGTGACATCGTGGTCGTCGAAAATCATGTAGGTAGGGATGTGGGCGAACAATCTTTGTACCATAGGTAAGCCAGTGACAAACTGGCTTATGATTGCTTTTTCCTCGCGCCACTTGTGTTGAAATTTTGGTGATATCGATTGGCCACCATGTGTAAAGCCAGCGTCGAGCAAGCGATCCATATTGACGCAATGCCAAAGAGCGGGTGACCAAACCAGCAGATACATCGCGAAGAACTCTGAGAAGGTAACCAGATGATTCTCTGCTTCGCGAGAACTGAATATTGGCGCGTTTCGATGTGGCAACAGTTTGGTTAACCAATGACCGTCGTCAACATAGTGCGGGAGGAGTTTATCTCTCGAATAATAGCAGTGTGGGTGTGCAAACAGCTGCTTGCTCGAGGAGAAAGGTGCGCCTTCGAAGCGCTCGTCTGGTAATCCAAGAAGTTGAATGGTTTGAATAATGGCATCCAGCGTCGGGCCAGCGACATGGTCTGCATAGATTTGATCACCACTCATCATTAGCAAGTCAGGACGCTGCTGCAACTCTTGCGTCGCGACTTTTCTATCCGCCGCAACCAGTGCATCTTTGCTTGGATGGTGAGGATTACGGCAAGAGCCATGAAGTATATAGTCAGCTTTGGTTGAGATACGAAATGTTAGTGAGATTTCATCCTCGTACAGCAGGTAGGGGCAAAGTTCCGTTATTGCGCCATGCTGCGTCACAAACTGGTAGCTGAGGGCGACATCGGTCGGAAATTGACCTCGGAAGTGTGCCAAGGTGAGATAGCAGTGAGCGCCAAGCGGTAACTGGTTACACTGTTCGAGGTCTTGGCTGAAAATTTGACCTTGGTTCGGTTCTAGATTGAGTTCAAATTTGCCTTGCAGTGGTTCACTGGTAACCAGCCAAAATACCAAGTCGTTGGCGGTTGTTTTTCTTAATATAGGGCCTGCGATAACAAAGGGTAACTTACTATTCATTGACTACTCAGTGGGTGGCTCAGGGACTTCAGGATCTTCCAGTATTTCGATGATGTCTGAGCTGGAAAGTTCATGACCCATGAGAAAAAGAGCCAGCATGGCATCTGCTTTCGTTTTCGTGTCCGAACTTTCTTCAAGAATCTGTTCAAAGCGATGGCGGATCATGGCGACTTCATGTTCGACAAAACCGCGACCTTCCTCTTCTCCCTGAGTCTCTTCTGGTGCTGAGTCGAAATGCAAAAACATCATTTCGCCATCTTGTGACGTATCAATCAGGCGCTCTGGTAGCCAGGCTTCACCTGTTACGATGTCTGGATCACTCCCTTCTGGCAGTGAATTTAATAAACTTTTTAGTTCAGATGCTTTCACAATATTTTGATTTAGTGGATCATATATACATATTTTAACGACGAATGACCAAGAAACATAAGTATTAACTGCGATGTTTAGCTAGATTTTGGCTCTCTTCGTCACTTTTGGACCAATAATGACATTTAATAAACGTCTCATTGCCTTAGCCGCGATGGCTAGCAGCATGACATCAATGCAACTGCGCGCAAGCCAAGACGCTTCAATCGGAGAACAAGATTGGGGTATAGCAGCAGTGTATCGAATGGCGTCGATTCCTTTTAATACTCAGAGTGAGGATCAGACCGTCAGCACGTTTGTTCCCCTGATGTACTTTAATAATGACCACTTTTTCGTCAATGGACTTGAAGGTGGCGCTTATCTTTATACATCGGACGACGAGCGTTACCAGTTGAATGGTTTAATGCGCTTACGTTTTGTCGATATTCCTGCGTCGGCACAAAATGCCCTCCAAGGCGATACCTTCGATTTTGGTGCTCAACTTAGATACCAAATTGACCAGCAGTGGCATCTTGATAGCGAACTGATGTCTGATTCAGATTCTCGTATTCATGCCAACCTCACGGCCTCAGGATATTATGAATTTGGCGATTGGGAGTTGGAACCTCATCTGACTGTGCGCTATAAAGGTGCTGATTTTAATAGCGAGTATTACGCCTTTTCGAGGCAGGCCAATCAACAAATTGGCGCAGGGGTGGATGTTAAGCTAGGGGTAAGTGCACGCTACCATGTTTACTCCAACTTGTACTTGCTTGGCGCGACCAGTGTCACTCGTCTCGATAATAATGCTTATAACGCTTCTGCAATTAACGACCGATATCAAGGTGAAGTTTATCTTGGCTTTGGATTCTTTAATGACAAGAGCAAAGCGCCAAAATCCGAGCTAACCAACAAGCGTTATTTCAGGGTTGCACACGGTTGGGCTACGCCATCCAATATCGGTGAGATTATGAAATTTAACACCGAGAAAGATCCCTATAATAACCAACTGACTTCGTTGTTTTATGGACACCCATTAACCGATGAGATCTTTGGCGTTCCGCTTGATATCTATTTCACGCCGGGTATTGTTCACCATTGGTCATCAGACGTTCAGTCGTCAGCCACTGAATATGTTGCGGCGATTAAGGCGTATTACACCGTTGATTGGCCAACCAAATGGCGTTTTGGTTTCGCAGAGGGTGTCTCTTATATCGACAGTTTTACTTACATCGAACATGAAGAGATGAAATCGAAACGCTACACACCTAGTAACTATTTGAACTATCTTGATTTTTCTTTTGATGTCAATGTCGGGGATCTGTTCAATAGCCGCGATTTCGATAAAGTCTGGGTCGGATACTCTTTGCATCATCGCAGCGCGATTTTTGAAAAAGCCTCTCAATACGGACGCATTAAGGGTGGCAGTAACTACAATTCCATCTACGTCCAGATCGATTTTTGATCCGAGCCGATTAGCTGGGCCAAACTCTTAAAACCGAGCGGCAGTGATGCCGCTCGGTTTTCATCGCATAAAAACTCTAACGAGCCCATGATAGTGCTTCCTGGGAACGGTTTACTCGTATAACACTAGCTTTGTTGAGACGCTAACATGTTTGCAGAACAGAGTGGTGTAAGCCTGACGGTAAGTTGTGTGATACAATTCGCACGCTTTTGAATGAGAAATAAAAAATAGGAAATGCTTTGACTTCGTCACAGCCTAAAAAAGAGACCAACATGACTGCATCAACAAATAGCGCAGCCACGTTACGTAAAGCCCTAAATGAGTGCATGCTGCGCGACCGCTTCCGTTTGAGTAAGCGTATTTCGGGTGCCAGTAAAATTAAGAATGACGCCTCACGCTCTGCCGTGTTTGATGAGATTGCGCTTGATATTGCCAAGTCTATGATGGAAGCAGAACAGCGAGGGCATAGCTCACCAACAATCGAATACCCTGAAATCCTCCCTGTCAGCCAGAAAAAAGACGATATTGCGAAAGCGATAGCAGAGAATCAGGTCGTGATCGTTGCAGGTGAGACCGGTTCAGGAAAAACGACGCAGCTGCCAAAAATTTGTGCCGAACTCGGGCGTGGAAAATATGGTCTGATTGGTCATACCCAGCCTCGACGTCTTGCGGCGCGCTCTGTCGCTAGTCGTATTGCACAAGAGATGGAAACACAGCTCGGTGAGTTTGTGGGTTATAAAGTTCGTTTTAACGACCAAATATCTGACAATACACAGATCAAGTTAATGACGGACGGTATTCTACTGGCTGAAATTCAGCATGACCGTTTTCTGAACCAGTATGACACCATCATTATCGATGAAGCGCATGAACGTAGCCTAAACATTGATTTTATTCTCGGCTACCTCAAAGAGCTGTTACCGCGTCGTCCGGATTTAAAGATTATTATCACGTCTGCAACGATCGATCCTGAGCGATTCTCTAAGCATTTTGGTAACGCACCGATCATCGAAGTGTCGGGGCGTACTTACCCTGTTGAAACACGCTACCGTCCACTTTTTGGTGATGACGATGTTGACCGTGACCAACTGCAGGGCATTTTCGATGCGGTTGACGAGCTTTGTGAAGAGGGTCTGGGTGATATCCTGATCTTTATGAACGGTGAGCGTGAAATCCGTGATACCGCTGATGCGTTAGCAAAACGCAATCTAAAGAGCACAGAAATTGTGCCTCTGTATGCGAGATTGTCAGCTGGCGAACAGAACAAGATCTTTCAGCCACATGCCGGACGTCGAATTGTGCTGGCAACTAACGTAGCCGAAACATCATTGACGGTACCAGGTATTAAATACGTGATTGACCCTGGTACCGCGCGTATCAGTCGTTACAGTTACCGAACTAAAGTACAGCGTCTTCCCATTGAGCCAGTTTCTCAAGCAAGTGCAAATCAGCGTAAAGGTCGATGTGGTCGTGTTGAGGAAGGGATCTGTATCCGTTTGTATTCAGAAGAGGATTTTAATGCTCGTCCAGAGTTTACTGATCCAGAAATCCTGCGTACCAACCTAGCTTCAGTTATCTTGCAGATGACGGCATTGGGACTGGGTGATATTGAAGCTTTCCCATTTGTCGAAGCGCCAGATAAGCGAAATGTCCAAGATGGTGTTCGTTTGCTGGAAGAGTTGGGTGCGATCAATGAAAAAGCGAAAGACCCGAAAAAACGCCTGACGCCGATTGGACGCCAATTAGCAAGATTGCCTATCGATCCGCGCTTGGCACGCATGGTACTTGAAGCGCCTAAATATGGTGCACTGAAGGAGCTAATGATCATAGCGTCTGCGCTTTCGATCCAAGATCCTCGTGAGCGTCCAAGTGACAAGCAGCAATCTTCGGATGACAAGCACCGTCGCTTCTTCCATGAAGATTCAGATTTCATGACTTTGGTAAACCTTTGGGATTACATTCAGAAGCAACAAAAGGCATTGACGGGCAACCAGTTCCGCAAACAGTGCAAGCAAGATTATTTGAACTACTTGCGTGTTCGTGAATGGCAGGATGTCTACTTCCAAGTCCATCAATCAATGCGTGAAATGGACTTTAAACTCAATGACGAACCGGCGAGCTACCAAGGTGTGCACAGTGCGATTTTAGTTGGTTTGCTTTCTCATATTGGTATGAAAGACCAAGAGAAAAATGATTATCAAGGCGCACGTAACGCTCGTTTTCATATTTTTCCAGCCTCAGGTCTGTTCAAAAAACAGCCGAAGTGGATCATGTCGGCTGAGTTGGTGGAGACCTCCAAGCTATGGGGTCGTATTATCGCCAAGATTCAGCCAGAGTGGATTGAGCCTTTAGCGAAGCATCTGATTAAACGCAGTTATAGCGAACCACATTGGTCGAAAAAACGTGCTGCGGTTATGGCTCACGAAAAAGTGATGCTTTACGGCGTGCTTATTGTACCAAAGCGTTTGGTTAACTACGGCAACATTGACCCAGTCGTCAGCCGTGAACTCTTTATTCGCAGTGCTTTAGTGGAAGGAGAGTGGGAAACCAAACATGCTTTCTTTAAGCAAAACCGTAAGCTATTGCAGGAAGTTGAAGAGCTCGAACACAAATCTCGTCGCCGTGACATTCTGGTTGACGATGATGAACTGTTTGATTTCTACGATCAGCGCGTGGGCACCGAAGTTGTGTCTGGCAAACATTTTGATACTTGGTGGAAGAACGCATCAAAACAAAACTCAGAGCTACTGAATTTTGAAAAAGAGATGCTATTTAAAGGCGATGCCAGTCATGTCACCGATCTGGATTACCCTAACTTCTGGCACCAGAATGGGTTAAAACTCAAACTAAGTTATCAGTTTGAGCCTGGTGAAGATAACGACGGTGTAACGGTTCATCTGCCGCTGCCAATATTAAACCAAGTAGACCCCGCTGGTTTTGATTGGCAAATTCCTGGTTTACGTCATGAGTTGGTGGTCAGCCTTATCAAGTCGTTACCAAAGACTATCCGTAAGAATTTTGTGCCAGCCCCTAACTACGCTGATGCATTTTTAGCACGCTCGACGCCTTTTGAGTCGCCATTGCTGGATTCATTGGAGAAAGAGTTACGTCGAATGACGGGGGTAGAAGTACTTCGCGAAGATTGGAATCTAGAGCAAGTTCCCGACCACTTGAAGGTGACTTTCCGTGCCGTTGATCATCGCAACCGCAAGCTCAGAGAGCATCGTAACCTTCATGAGCTCAAAGAGAGCTTAAAAGATAAGGTGCAGGAAACCCTATCAAAAGTTGCTGACGATGATATCGAGCAGCAGGGTTTGCACACTTGGAGCTTTGGCGAGCTACCGAAAGTTTATCAGCAGAAACGCGGTGGTTATGACGTTAAAGCGTATCCAGCGATCGTTGACAGCAAAGACAGCGTCGAAATCAAGCTATACGAAACCGAGTATGAGCAAATTTCAGCAATGAAAGCCGGTCAGCGCCGTTTGATATTGTTAAACGTACCGTCACCGATTAAATATCTGCATACCAACTTGCCAAACAAATCGAAGCTCGGTTTGTACTTCAACCCTTACGGTAAAGTTCTCGATCTCATCGATGACTGTATCGCTTGTGGTGTTGATAAATTAATAGAAGAGAAAGGTGGTTTGGTGTGGGAGCCAGAACAGTTCGAACAGCTTAAAGAGCACGTACGCGCTGAATTAGGTGACACTGTGGTAGAAATTGCTCAACAAGTAGAGACAATTTTAACGACGGCTTTTAATATCAATAAGAAGCTGAAAGGCAAGATTGACTTTACGATGGCTTTTGCCCTGTCTGACATTAAAGCGCAAATTGAAGGGTTAATCTTCAAAGGTTTTGCGACAGAGTGTGGGTGGAAACGTCTACCCGATATTCTTCGCTATATGAAGGCCATTGAGCGTCGGATGGAAAAACTGCCGATCGACCCTAACAAAGATCGTTTGCACATGCTCAAGATTGAGTCGGTCAGCAATGATTACAAAGAGCTGCTTAACAAGATACCTAAGGGTGTTGCCGTGCCTGATAACGTCAAACAAGTGCGTTGGATGTTAGAGGAATTGAGGGTGAGTTTCTTTGCTCAGCAACTTGGTACGCCATATCCGGTATCGGACAAACGAGTTAAAATGGCAATTGATGCCTGTTAGGTATGCAAATTGCATCAGTAAATATACAGTTCGGAATTTTGACAAATACGGCAGAAGCTTGCCAGCCTAAGCTTCTGCAACTTATAACTAGAGAAGGTTTATTATGAAAAAGACACTACTCGCGCTAGCTCTGATTGGCGCATCAGCTACAGCTTCTGCGGACTCTTGGATTTACGGCAGCGCAAGTGTGGGTCAAGCGGATCTGGGCAATGAATCATCAACCTCGTACAACGTTCACGTTGGTACAGGCATTCTTCCATTCATCGGCTTGGAAGCGGGTTACCAAAACTTTGGTGATTTCGATAATGTGAATTACGGTGGTGAAGTACGCGATCTTGAAGGTTCAGCTGTTTACTTCGCAGCAAAACCAAGCATCGATTTTGGTCCGCTTCACATTTACGCAAAAGCGGGTATTCACTCTTACGAACTGACTGGCCGTAATAGCGATTTCAAAGAAGACGAAATTGACATGATGTACGGTGTTGGCGCTGAGTACTTTGTAATGGGTCCAATTTCACTAGGCGCAAGCTACAACGTATTCTCAATGAAAGAAGAAGACGTTAAGAACTTCTCTCTTAACGCGACTTTCCACTTCCTATAATCAATAGGATAGAATGACTTAAAGCCTGACTCCGGTCAGGCTTTTTTTTGCCGACTCGATAGGGAAACGGTTTCTATCTTTACCAACTAGCGATAGTCTAGTGAGGCATTGTTAAGCGAACCCCGCTGCAATTTGATAATCACAAGGCCGTGTTATGCAATCGCAAATCCCAGTTCGTAACGATTCAGCATCGACAGCGACGTTTTCAAAACCTGACAACAAGAATCTCAGCATATTGCTAGAGTTAATGACCTTTATCAGACCTTATAAGCTCAAAGTGGCGGCGGCGCTGATTGCTCTCGTTTTTACCGCCTCGTTGACACTGGCAGTCGGCCAAGGGGTAAGAGTATTAATCGACCAAGGATTTGCTCAGCAGTCGATTGAAGAGCTCAATAGCGCGATCGTTTTTATCTTACTTATCACACTGCTCATTTCCGTGGGGACATTTTTCCGTTTTTATCTCGTGTCATCAGTGGGTGAGCGCGTCAGCGCCGACATCCGCCTCGCGGTGTTTAATCATGTTATCACGCTACACCCGAGCTATTTCGAGACCAATGGCAGTGGTGACATCATGTCTCGTATCACCACCGATACTACCTTGCTGCAAAGTATCATCGGCTCCTCCTTCTCTATGGCAATGCGCAGTGCGTTAATGTGTGTGGGGGCAATCATCATGCTGTTTGCCACCAACATCAAACTGACTTTGATCGTGCTTGCTAGCGTGCCTTTTATACTGGTGCCAATCCTATTTTATGGGCGCAAAGTTCGTGCATTATCTCGTCAGAGTCAGGACTCGATGGCCGACGTAGGCAGCTACGCTGGAGAAGCGATTGAACAAATAAAAACTGTACAAAGCTACAGCCGAGAAGCCCAAGAGACAGCATTTTTTGCCAATCAAGTTGAACGTGCTTATTCCATTGGTCGTAAACGGGTAAAGCAGCGAGCGATACTCATTTCTGGCGTTATCGTCATCGTTTTCAGCGCGATATCGGGCATGTTGTGGGTTGGCGGTAGCGATGTGATTAACGGGGCAATGAGTGCTGGCGATCTCGCTGCATTTGTGTTCTATGCCATCATGGTGGCATCTTCACTTGCCACGATTTCAGAAGTGATGGGGGAGCTACAACGCGCCGCAGGTGCAACGGAACGTTTGATAGAGATTCTTCAGGTAGAAAGCCACATTACCGCGCCTGCTGAAACTAAGCTGATCCCCATCAAACTCAGCGCCGATGTGACCTTCGAGGCAGTTAACTTTCATTACCCTTCAAGACCGGATCAAGCGGCACTGAGCCAGCTCAATTTAGCCGTAGAAGAAGGGAAAGTACTCGCTTTGGTCGGGCCTTCTGGCGCTGGCAAAACGACGCTGTTCGAACTTCTCCAGCGATTCTATGACCCTCAGAGTGGACGAGTAACGTTAGGGGGAGTCGATGTGCGTGATTTCACGCCGAGCGATTTGCGCCAAAGAATGGCGTTGGTACCGCAGCAGCCAGCCCTTTTTAGTCATGATGTTTTTCACAATATCCGCTACGGCAATCCTCAAGCGACGGATGAGCAAGTCATCGCTGCCGCTAAACAGGCGCACGCTCATGAATTTATTGTCGATTTGCCACAGGGCTATAACAGCTTTTTGGGTGAGCGGGGCGTACGCCTTTCGGGCGGGCAACGACAACGAATTGCAATCGCGCGAGCGATTCTAAAAGATCCCAACATTTTGCTGTTAGATGAGGCGACCAGTGCATTAGATAGCGAGAGTGAACATCACGTTCAACGCGCATTGGAAGAACTAATGCAAGGGCGCACAACCATCATCATTGCTCACCGTCTCTCGACAATCAAACACGCAGATAAGATTGCGGTACTTGATCAAGGCAAATTGGTTGATGTTGGCAACCACGACTCACTGATAAAGAGTTGTGAGCTTTATCAGCGTCTGGTTGAGCTGCAATTCAAACACCTTCACCGACAATAGTTATGCTTGGTTTAAGCCTGTTGATTGAGTTTGCACGTATACAAGGGTAAAACCCGCAGAGAAGTATTATGGCGACAAAACAGAGAAACATACCTACACACAGAATATCGCGCTTTGGCAAGCTTGCCTCTTTAGCCACGCGTGTCGCCGGCAACGTGCTGAGCGAATATTCATCGTCTTGTCACGCCATATCTTACACTCTAAGTGAGCATGAAATCATAGTGTTCTGGTTATAGCTTTGCAGGTTCTCAAAGTATTACCGACACAAAAAAGCCACTCTTTTTGAGTGGCTTTCTATTAACTGAATATCGAGAAGCATTAAGCTTGTTGTTGTTTCAACTCTTGTTGTGCTTCTTCTTCAATAAGCGCGTCGACGATAACCGCACACGCTGCATCACCAGTGATGTTAAGTGCTGTACGAATCATATCGAAGATACGGTCTAGAGCGAACAGTAGCGGTAGACCTTCAATTGGAATACCAGCAGCCAGAAGAACAGCGACAACAAGGAAAGAAGGACCTGGAACACCCGCTTGGCCAACCGCACCCAGTGTAGAGGTCACGATGATCGCGATGTAAGCGCCGATACCTAGGTCGATATTGAATAGCTGAGCAAAGAAGATTGCCACTAGACCGTAGTAAATTGCGTTACCAGACATGTTGATGGTTGCACCTAGAGGCAGAACAAACGACGCGGTAGAGTTTCTTACGCCTAGTTCATTTTCAACGGTATCCATTGTTACAGGAAGCGTTGCCATAGATGACGCTGTTGATAGTGCAACCGCTTGTGGTTTCTTCATAGCAACAAGGAATTTTTTCGCTGAAGTCTTAGTGAAGATATGCACCATTAATGGGTAAGCGATGAAGCCGAAGATCATGATAGCGGCAACGTAAACAACGAATAGTTTGAAGACGACCATTAGCGCGCCAAAACCAAACGTACCGACCGCTTCAGCCATCAGACCGAATACACCAATTGGAGCAATGATCATGACTTTGTTGATCATCCATACCATTGCATCAACAATACAGTTCACGCCATTCATGATTGGTTCGCGACGCTCTTTTGACTGCTTAGAAATTGCAATACCAAAGAACATACAGAAAACCAGAATCTGAAGGATGTTTGCTTCGTTAAGTGATTGGAAAACGTTAGTTGGGATCATACCAGTAATGGTTGCCCAGAAAGTAGGTAGCTCACCTTTAGAAGCGTATTCTGCTGAGAACATGCCTTCAACACCTGATACGTCGATGCCAAGTCCAGGTTTGAATACTTCACCCATAAACAGCGCAAGTGCAACGGCTAATGCTGAAGTTAGACCGAAGTAACCTAAAGTTACTAGACCCACTTTACCAGCAGACTGGCTGTTACCTAGGCCTGCCGCACCTGAGATCAGGGCAACCGCAACTAAAGGAATAACCAGCATTTTGATTAGGTTAATAAAAATCGCACCAAGTGGAGCGAACATGGTAGCGCTGTCACCCATGAAGGCACCAACGGCAGTACCCAGGATCATGGCAATGACGACTTGTACGCCAATGTTGCTTAGTAAATTCTTTTGTTTTAACACTTCCATAACCTCTGTGCTAAGAAAATTTAAATTCCTAGAATTACCCACCAAGAGAAAACTTGTAATTGGATAATAATTTCGTCGTGAGTTGTACACTTAATTTTTACATTTAGCAATATCGAACAGGGCATGTTGAACGGATTATTCGATGATTTATTGACGAGTGCTAATTTTTTGCTCAATAGCAACCGTTTGCTATTTGATGTGATGATGGTTTGGGGTGAAATGATTGCTTATTGCGGTTGTTTAGCAGTGGCAACAAAGAGTGGGATTTGTTAAAAAAAAGATCAGCTTTTTATGCTTGATAAGAAGCTGATCTCATAGAAGTTTAGATGGCTAACACGTTACTTATGTGTTGCTGACTTCATTGAAGAAACAAAGTTTGCCAGTTGATTTAACATTTGTTGTGGGTCATCAAGGTTATTTTCGATGATTTTGACCACCGCCGAGCCCGAAATCGCCCCCGCAGCACCAGATTCAATCGCCTGCTTTACCTGAGCGGGTTCTGAAATACCAAATCCTAGCAACGCTGGTGGCGCATCAAAGCGTTTTAGTTTCTCTAGCATGTCACCCACGGGCATGTTGGCTTTGGTTTCTGCACCAGTAACACCAGCTCGAGAAAGTAGATAGGTATAGCCACCACCCAATTGAGAAACTTGCTTAAGCGTCTCGTCACTCGCCGTTGGCGGTGCGATAAAAATTGGATGAATGCCAAACTTTTCAGCCGCAGAGACAAACTCGCTACTTTCGTTGGTCGGAACGTCTGCGATAAGCACAGAGTCAATACCTGCATTCGCGCAGCGTTGGTAGAAGTTATCTATCCCACGTGAGTAAACTAGGTTCGCGTACATAAGCAGACCAATTGGTAGATCTGGATATTTGCTACGAATCTTCGCGATCATATCAAAGCAGATATCAGGTGTTGCACTCGCCTCAAGAGCACGAATGTTCGCCCCTTGAATGGTAGGGCCGTCTGCCAGAGGATCTGAGAATGGAATACCTAACTCAAGGGCATCTGCACCAGACTCAATCAAGGTTTCCATGATTTTGAATGACTGCTCAGGATTAGGATCGCAAACCGTTACGAACGGAACGAAAGCACCTTGATTGGCAGCGTTTAAGCGCGTGAATAGCTTTTCATAACGGTTCATTAGATCGCTCCTTTTTGTTGCAGAATGTCATGGACAGTGAAAATATCTTTATCGCCACGACCAGAAAGGTTTACCACAAGTAATTGTTCTTTTTCAGGGTTTTCACGTGCCATTCGTAACGCGTGAGCTAATGCGTGAGATGATTCTAACGCCGGAATAATCCCTTCGTTACGTGCTAGCTCTTGAAATGCTTCCAGCGCTTCATCATCCGTTACGTTATCGTATTCAGCTCTACCAATAGCGTTCAAGTAAGCATGCTGTGGACCTACAGAAGGGAAGTCTAGGCCGGCAGAGACAGAGTACGACTCTTCAACTTGGCCATGCTCATCCTGCATCAAGGGGGCTTTCATACCAAAGAAGATACCTGTTTTACCATGTTTCAGTGGTGCGCCATGTTGGTCAGTATCGATACCCTTACCAGCAGGTTCAACACCGATCAGGCGAACACTCTCTTCTTCAATGAAATCGGCAAACATCCCAATAGCGTTTGAACCGCCTCCGACACAGGCGATGACCGCATCTGGGAGACGTCCTTCACGAGCCAAAATCTGGTTTTTGGTCTCTTCACCGATCATATGTTGGAACTCGCGAACTATGGTTGGGAATGGGTGAGGGCCTGCCGCAGTGCCAAGGAGGTAGTGTGCTTCTTCATAACTGGCAGACCAGTCACGCAATGCTTCGTTACAAGCGTCTTTGAGCGTCGCTGAGCCAGAGTGAACTGGAATGACTTCTGCACCCATAAGTTTCATGCGGAATACGTTAGGGCTTTGACGTTCGACGTCTTTCGCACCCATGTAAACACGGCACTTGAGACCAAGCAATGCACATGCAAGAGCGGTAGCAACACCGTGTTGACCTGCACCGGTTTCCGCGATGATTTCGTGCTTACCCATGCGTTTTGCCAGCAGGGCTTGTCCTAACACTTGGTTAGTTTTGTGTGCACCACCGTGCAGTAGATCTTCACGTTTTAAGTAAAGTTTGGTTTTGGTGCCTTTGGTTAAGTTACGCGTCAAGGTCAAGGCAGTCGGACGGCCTGCATACTCTTGGAGCAGAGACATGAATTCGCTTTGGAACTCAGGGTCTTGTTGTGCGTCGATAAATGCTTGTTCAAGCTGATCCAGAGCTGGAACGAGAATTTGTGGTACATACTGACCACCATATTCGCCAAAGTAGGCATCAAGTTTTGCCATGGTGTTTAATTCCTTTAATTTTGTCCAACGTGAAGCAACTCACGTCGCTGATAATTTAGTAGTTTCTAATCGCAATAAAAGCTTGTTCGAGTTTGTCTGCGTCTTTTTTACCCGGGGAGTGTTCCACGCCTGAGTTAAGGTCGAGTCCAAGGCATCCTTGCTCGGCCGCTTTTTGAGCGTTGAAAGGAGTGATACCGCCCGCGAGCATGACTTTGGATGGGTCGCCAATTAAAGACCAGTCGAACACTAGGCCAGTCCCGCCAACTTGCGCACCGACTTTGGTATCGAGTAAATGGCGGTCGATGTTTTCACTTAATAGGACAGGAACGGATTGATTCACACCATACGCTTTCCAAATTTCTACTTGTGGTGGCAGTGCGGACTTGAGTTGATTTACAAATGCTTGGTCTTCACTACCATGCAATTGAACAGCGGCTAAACCCAGTTCACACACGGTGTCGACTATGGTTTCTAGACGGTGATTTTGGAACACGCCGACATAATTGAGCGGGGCTCCGCTCATTGTCAGACGTGCGCTTTCCTGATCGACGTAGCGTGGAGACTGTTCAACAAAAATTAGTCCGCCAAAAACGGCACCAGATTGATAGGCTTTCGCGGCATCGTTAGGGTGGGTGAGCCCACAGACTTTGTTCTCGCCCATGGTCACTTTACGAACTGCAAGTTCTAAGTCATCTTCAGCCATTAATGAACTGCCAATCAAGAAACCATCGGCATATTGGCTAAGGTCACGAACTTGTTGATGAGTATAAATTCCTGATTCAGAGATAATAACGGCATCAGGTGCGAGCTCACGGATGGTTGGAGCAAGTTGTTTGGTACGGTTCAAATCCGTTGTAAGGTCGCGTAGGTTACGGTTGTTAATGCCAATCACTTTTGCGCCTAATGCGACAGCACGTTGCAACTCTTCCTCATTGCTAACTTCGGTCAGGACACCCATATCAAGAGAGTGAGCGACTTCAGCTAACTCAACATATTCGTTGTCATCCAATACCGATAACATCAGCAGGATGGCATCAGCGAAGTAGTGGCGTGCAAGGTAAACCTGATAGCGATCAATCATGAAGTCTTTGCACAGAATAGGCTGCTTGGCTTGCTTCCTCACCTGAGGCAAAAACTCAAAGTTACCTTGGAAGTACTTCTCATCAGTCAGTACTGAGATTGCATTCGCATGGTTGTTATAAACATTAGCAATGTAATCTAGGTCGAACTCTGCACGGATTAAGCCTTTAGACGGAGATGCCTTCTTACATTCCGTAATAAAGACGGTTTTTTGTTGATTGAGCGCCTGATAGAAACTGCGATCAGATGCAACCAGTGTATCTTTGAAGGAGGCTAAGGGTTGGGCTTGCTTACGTTCAGCGACCCATTGATGCTTGTCTCTAACAATTTTTGCCAATACTTCTGCCATCTCAGCTTCTTTCACTGAAACGTGCTCGGATAATTTATCTTTCACCTGAGTCATTGTGCTTACCTTGTACTGCCGTTGTTATGCATGTGCTGCGAGTTGCTGAACTAACTGATACGCCTTACCGGAGTTCATCGCTTCGATGGCTTGTTGTGTGTTTGTTTTGAGATCTTCATGACCAAATAAACGCATCAAAAGCGCCACGTTGACGGCAACAGCACCTAACTGAGCGTCGGTTCCCTTACCAGTCAGCATATTGGTAATGATCGCACGGTTTTCTTCAGGAGATCCCCCCTTGATCGCTTCAAGAGGGTGCGCCTCAAGACCAAAGTCAGCTGGTGTCAGGCTGTACTCATGGATCTGACCATCTTTAATCTCAGCGACGGTGGTTTTGCCATGAATCGCCACTTCATCTAAGCCGCTACCGTGGACAACCGCGGCGCGTTTCATCCCCATCTGCAACATGGTTTCTGCGATAGGGCGAACCAGCTCCTCACTATAGACGCCCATCAGCTCAATGTTAGGGCGAGCAGGGTTAATCAACGGGCCCAAAATGTTAAAGATGGTTCGAGTTTTCATGGTTTGGCGAACAGGCATTGCGTGGCGAACACCAAGGTGGTATTGCGGCGCAAATAAAAATGCTACGCCTAGAGTATCGACCGCAGCTCGCGTGTCTTCGGCGCTCATTGCTAAGTTGATACCGAATGAATCAAGCAGATCTGAACTGCCTGATTTACTAGAGACACTGCGGTTGCCGTGCTTTGCCACTTTTAATCCACATGCCGCTGCCACAAATGCCGCTGTGGTAGAAATGTTGATTGTGTCGTGACCGTCTCCCCCTGTGCCGACGATGTCAGCAAAGTCGTAGTCTGGGCGTGGAAATGGATTGGCGTTAGCGAGCAAAGCCTTAGCAGCGCCAGCGATCTCGTCGGGTGTTTCACCTTTGATTTTCAGAGCGGTCAATGCTGCCGCCATTAAAATAGGGTCTAATTCGCCGCGAATAATCACGTCAAATAACTGCTGGCTCTCTTGCTGAGTTAACGACTGCTGTTCGTAGAGCTTACTAATAATCTGTTCCATGATTCTCTTCCTTATTTATTGTTCTTTTCTAGAGCCCATTCAATGGCATTCGCAAGCAATGTTGCGCCATATGTTGTCATGATTGACTCAGGGTGGAACTGGAATCCACATACCTTGTCTTGTTCTTGTACTACAGACATAACCAAACCATCAACCTCTGCGGTAATAGTCAGCGTTTCAGGCACCTTGGTTGCGACAAGTGAATGGTAGCGTGCAATCGCCAACGGTGATGGCAGTCCTTGGTAAGTCGCATGGTTTTCGTGCTCCATCATCGAAACTTTACCGTGGATGATTTCGCCAGCGCCCGCGACAATGCCGCCGTAGGCTTCCACAATGGCTTGGTGCCCGAGACAGATGCCAATCATTGGCACCTTACCTTTTAAGCGCTGAAGAATCTCAGGCATCGAGCCAGCTTCAGAGGGTGCGCCCGGCCCGGGAGATAAGAGTACGACGGGATTCTCGAGTTCGGCAACGGCGCTTTCAATCGCTTGGGCAGAAATGCTATTGCGGTATACCGTGACCTGATGACCAAGAGAGCGAAATTGGTCAACCAAGTTGTAAGTGAACGAATCAAAGTTGTCGATGAATATGATATTTGCCATCTCGATGCTACTCCTTGTGTGCTGCTTGAATAGCAGAGATTACTGCTTGTGCCTTGCCGCGCGTTTCATCGGCTTCGCTTTGTGGGTCAGAATCAAATACCACCCCTGCGCCAGCCTGAACCTGTGCAATGCCATTTTCAACATACGCAGAACGAATAACGATACAAGTATCCAGCGTACCTTCGCCCGTTAGATAGCCCACCGCACCACCGTAACTGCCACGTCGGGCTTGTTCGACATCGCGGATTAACTGCATTGCGCGAATTTTAGGAGCGCCGGTTAGTGTTCCCATATTCATGCAAGCCTGGTAAGCGTGTAGGGCATCCAAGTCATCGCGAAGTTGCCCAACCACGCGAGACACTAAGTGCATGACATGGCTATAGCGATCAACTTTCAACAGATCGGCAACGTGACGTGTACCTGGTTGAGAGATACGTGCTACGTCGTTTCGTGCTAAGTCGACTAGCATCATATGCTCAGCGTTCTCTTTTTTATCGGTGCGCAGCTCAAGTTCAATTCGACTATCGAGATCGAAATCAATCTCTCCGTTTGCGCGTTTGCCACGGCGACGAGTACCGGCAATAGGGTATATCTCGATTTGATTGGTATGAGTTTCGTATTTAAGTGCGCTTTCTGGTGATGCGCCGAACAGAGTAAACAACTCATCTTGCATGTAGAACATGTAAGGACTTGGGTTGCTTTGCTTCAGTGCTTTGTAAGCGGCAAGAGGCGACGGGCAAGGTAATGTGAAGCGGCGAGAAGGTACAACCTGAAACACATCTCCCTTGACGACATATTCTTTGAGGTCGCGAACAATCTGGCAGAAGTCTTGATCAGATATATTTGGTGTCGCTGTGGTATCGCTGACCAACGTCGCTTTTGGTAATGGCTTGAGCTCTGCACACTGTTGGCGGATAGAGTCAAGGCGTTGCTCTAGTTGAGTTGGATTCGAAGTGTCCGCAAATAGTGTCGCTTGCAGTTCACAAGATTGCTTCTGATGATCGACCACGAGCAGAGTTTCGGCCACATAGAACACATAATCTGGGCATTGATTCGTCGCTTCTGCATCGCCTAAGGGTTCGAAATTCGCCACAAGATCATAGGCAAACAGACCGCCGATAAAAATGGCGTGTTTGTGTAGCGAGTCGATATCAAAGCTATGTTGAATCAAACGTAAGGCATCAAATGATGAGGCCTCACGCAGACGAGAATCCTCGTCAATCGTGTCACAAGGCGTTGTAAAATGGAGGACCAACTGATTGCCATCAAACGAGTGTTCGATATTCGCTTGGATATTGTTGGTGAGGTGAGTAAGTAGGTTTTTACCGTTCTCCGTTAAGGCTGTCATGGTCACGGTATGGCCAAAACAGACAATGCGAACAGCTGAATCTACGATAAGCAGACTTTGCAGATCCTGTTTCGAATCAATTTCCGCCGACTCTAACAGTAAGCTATCACTTTTGTGTTCACATAAGGTGTGAAACAACTGTGTTGGATCTTCGGCATAAGGTGCGGTGGTTCGAAGCAGTTCGATAGCGCCTAGCTTTTTGATTTCAATGGCCTTGTTCACCAGACCTCCTTATCTCTAAAAATAGTTTCCTGCCTACATAGTCGCATAAAGCGCACAGTCGCCCAATCAAGTTTCGGTTAAATTTGTCCATTGTTTGAGCAGTTAGATGTGAGACAGATTACAAAACAAAAAAGCCCGCTTCGGCAGCGGGCTTTTGAACATGGTTTTCACTTATTAAAAGTACACGTTAGCCCACCAAGAACTTGTCCAAGTGCGCCACCAAGCAAGATCTACTGCTCTATTATTAATAGAGTGAGCAGTAACTTTTGCTTTTTGCTTTTGTTGGATGTCTTGTAACATAGTGAGCCTTAAATCAGGTACTTCGTATTTGTGTACTAGTTAACTAGTGCAGAGGTAAAAAGTCAACCAAAAAAACTAAAATTATGCGAATTGATTTACATAGTCACACTACAGCCTCAGACGGACGATTACCTCCCAATGAATTAATCGATAGAGCATTGAGCTTTCAGCTTGAAGTTTTAGCGATCACTGACCATGACACGGTCGATGCACTGGAGCCTGCGCATCAGTACATAAAGCAAAATAATTTACCGCTGACACTGATCAACGGGATTGAAATTTCCACTGTGTGGCAAAACAAAGATATCCATATTGTTGGATTAAACATCGATCCCCACTCTCAAGCGCTCACTGACTTGATTGAGCAGCAAAAGAAGCATCGAGAAGGTCGTGCGGAACTGATCGCCAGCAGGTTGGCTAAAGCCACTCGAGAAGGCGTGTTGGAAGAGGTGAAGGTTATTGCAGGCGACGCACCAATTACCCGAGCGCACTTTGCCAAATGGCTGGTGGATAACCAATATGCGAAGACCATGCAGCAGGTCTTTAAAAAGTACCTAACTCGTAACAATCCAGGGTACGTGCCCCCAACATGGTGCTCGATGAAAGACGCGATTGACGCGATTCATCAAGCTGGAGGGCATGCGGTACTCGCGCATCCGGGGCGCTATGATCTAACGGCAAAATGGATCAAGCGTCTGTTAACAGCCTTTACTGAAGCCGGTGGTGACGCGATGGAAGTCGCACAGCCGCAACAAGCTCAACAAGAAAGGCACAACTTGGCAGATTATGCTATACAATACAAACTATTAGCTTCGCAAGGTAGCGACTTCCATTATCCATCTCCTTGGATGGAGCTAGGTCGAAATTTATGGTTGCCATCGGGTGTTGAACCCGTATGGAAGGATTGGGGTATTGAACCTTCGGCAACAGATTCAGCCCATATTGAATAACTATAGAGTCGAGAGACTCGATAATGAGGAATTACAATGAGCCAGTTTTTTTACGTTCATCCAGAAAACCCACAGGCTCGCTTGATCAATCAGGCTGTAGCAATCATTCGTAACGGTGGGGTAGTGGTTTACCCGACCGATTCAGGCTACGCACTTGGTTGTCAGCTTGAAAATAAACAAGCATTGGAGCGTATCTGTCAGATACGTCGCTTGAACGACAAGCACAACTTTACTCTATTATGTCGTGACCTGTCAGAGATCTCTTTATACGCTCGAGTAGACAACACGGCATTTCGTCTACTCAAGAATAATACACCGGGGCCTTACACTTTTATCTTTAAAGGGACTAAGGAAGTACCACGTCGCCTAATGAATGCAAAGCGTAAGACGATCGGTATTCGTATTCCAGACAACCGCATTGCGCTTGATCTACTTGAAGCGTTAGGTGAACCATTGATGTCGACTTCTCTTATCCTACCGGGTAACGAAGTGACGGAATCTGATCCAGAAGATATCCGCGATAAGTTGGAACATGCGGTTGACTGCATCCTTAACGGTGGTTATTTGGGTGAACAACCAACCACTGTGGTTGATTTTAGTGAAGACGAACCTGTGATTGCCCGTGTGGGTGCTGGAGATCCTGCACCGTTCGAGTAATCAAAAGTACGTGATTTTTAGCACACTTTTTGCGATAATGTGCGACCGCGATTTTTGGTCGCACTTGTTTATTCGACGTCTGAGAAGACGACACATAGGTAGATAAATGAACGAAAAACTACAGAAAGTATTAGCCCGAGCTGGTCATGGCTCTCGTCGCGAACTAGAAGCTTTGATTAAAGCAGGTCGCGTGAGTGTGAACGGTGTCGTTGCTAAGCTTGGTGAACGACTAGAAGATGAAAACGCAGTTGTGCGTATCGATGGTCATACTGTTTCTGCTAAAGCGCAGGAAGAAGTGATCTGTCGAGTACTCGCATATTACAAGCCAGAAGGTGAACTGTGTACTCGTCATGACCCAGAAGGTCGTCGTACTGTATTTGACCGTTTGCCTAAAATCCGTGGCTCTCGCTGGATTTCAGTTGGCCGTTTAGATGCCAACACATCAGGACTTCTGCTTTTCACAACAGATGGTGAATTGGCAAACCGCTTGATGCACCCAAGTCGTCAAGTAGAGCGTGAATACTTAGTACGTGTTTTCGGCGAAGTAACGGAACAAAAAGTGAAGAATCTAGTTCGCGGTGTTGAACTAGAAGATGGTATGGCGCGTTTCGAAGACGTTGTTTACGCGGGTGGTGATGGTATGAACCACACTTTCTACGTAGCCATCAACGAAGGTCGTAACCGTGAGGTTCGTCGTTTGTGGGAATCTCAAGATACCACGGTTAGCCGCCTTAAACGTGTACGCTACGGTGATATCTACCTAGATAAGAAATTGCCTCGTGGCGGCTGGATGGAACTGGATCTTAAAGAAGTAAACTACCTACGTGAATTGGTAGAACTTCGTCCTGAACGTCAAACGCTTCTTGATGAGAGCAAATCAAACTCATCACGTAAACGTGAGCGTTCACGCAGCCAAAAAATCCGTCGTGCGGTTAAACGTCACGAAGAGCGCGTGAACAGTACTGGTGGGCGTAGCAACAACCCATCACGTCGTAAACCGAAGAAAAGCTCAGGTCAGCAAGGTGTTCGTAATAAACAGCGTTAATTGAACGTTGAGATTTTAAAACACAACTCCTATCACTTACAGTGGTTTGAACGCACTGGATAGCGAACCATACGCTTACAAACGGCCCTCAATTGGGGCCGTTTTTCGTTCTATCGTGTTACAGCCAATACCCGCTCATTGATGTATCGGACGGCGGTTGAGGTTAAAGTACAGAGGTATCGAGCCTTCCATCGACCCCTCTGTAGCAGTGGGGTATTTTCTGATTTTTCATAATTTGTGATTATTCACAGTCTCCTTGGTGCATTTTTTGCTTCCGGGCAACTTTTTGCTCGATTCAAGCAAAAAGTTGCTCAGCTTGTATATTAACAAATGCTTAAATTGTTGATATATATACATTTTCATTGTCATTCCTAAACCACCGCCTTTGGCGGTGGTGATTGTTCCTAAGGGCTGTAGCCCGAAAACACGCCCATGTTAGAAGTAATACTCTTATTCACCACAAGTAAGAGGAAACAAGTAACATGGGCGATTATAGAAGTTCATCACACGTCTACTGGCGATGTAAATACCATATAGTTTGGACTCCAAAATACAGGTTCAAAATTCTTAAGGGCAACGTAGCCAAAGAGTTGTACAAGTCAATCTACATACTCTGCAATATGAAGGATTGTGAGGTACTGGAGTTAAATATTCAGCCTGTTCATGTTCATTTGGTTGTCATCGTCCCACCAAAAGTTTCTATTTCAACGTTAATGGGCACCTTGAAGGGACGGTCCGCAATTCGCCTGTTCAATAAGTTTGCTCATATTCGAAAAAAACTATGGGGAAATCATTTTTGGGCGAGAGGATACTTTGTTGATACGGTAGGTGTGAACGAAGACATAATTCGGCGTTACGTTAGACATCAAGACAAATAAAGACCAAGAGTATGAGGCTCAGTTGGAGTTGAAGATGAACTAACAGCGCGGAGACGCCCCCTTTGAGGGGGCTGAAAGCCAAAGCCGCCTTCTAAGAAGGCGGATTTTTACTTTCGCCAATGGCTGCGCTTAAGCTGTGGCTTCTTTTTCTAGCAGCAGCGCGTTGTAACGTGCGAAACCAACTTCAAGGTCTGCAATAAGATCGTCAACATTTTCCAGACCAATATGTACACGTATTAGTGTGCCTTCAAAATTAGGATTGGCAACGGTGCGCAGGTTATCAAAACTTTTAGGTTCGTTGGCTAAGATTAAACTCTCAAATCCACCCCAAGAGTAACCCATACTAAAGTGCTGCATACCATCAAGTAATGCGGTAGTTGCACGTGGATAGCTGGTTTTTAGAACAAACGAAAACAGGCCGTTACCGCCGGTAAAATCACGGTTAAAGAATTCGTGGCCTGGGCAAGAATCCAAGGCAGGATGACGCACGTGGTCAACTTCAGTTCTTGTTTGGAGCCACTGTGCCACTTTGAGGCTGTTTTCTGCGTGTTGGCGCATGCGAACGTCGAGTGTTCGTATACCACGCAGCCCAAGGTAAGCGTCATCCGGAGAAACACACTGACCCATTAAGTAGCTTTGTTCGCGAAGTTGGTCCCAATGCTTCTCGTTGGCTACCGCGGTTCCAAGCATCACGTCTGAGTGACCGACAATGTATTTGGTCGCCGCTTGAATAGAAATATCGACGCCGTGATCAAATGGTGAAAAGTTCACTCCCGCAGCCCATGTATTGTCGAGCATGACAATCATCTCATTTTCATGAGCGATACGCGCTAGGGTAGGAACATCTTGAACTTCCATCGTGATAGAGCCTGGAGATTCCAAAAACAGGATCTTGGTATTGGGTTTGATGAGGTTGCGAATCTCTTCACCTATGGTTGGCTCATAGTAGGTGGTCTCGATTCCCATCTTCTTGAGGATCTTATCACAGTAGTCGCGTGTCGGCTCATAACAGGTGTCAACCATCAAAATATGGTCTCCTGTTTCGACAAATGACAGAATAGCGTTAGCAATCGCTGCTGTACCGCATGGGTATAACGCACAGCCAGCGCCGCCTTCGATTTCTGTCATTGCGTCTTGAAAAGCAAAATGCGTATTGGTACCACGGCGACCGTAGAAGAGAGTTTTGTTCGCTCGGTTGACGGTTGCATGGTGTTTTTCCGCAACGGTATCGAAGACCACAGTTGAAGCGCGTTGAACGGGTGGGTTGACAACCCCATTAGTCCATTTTTTGTCGCGGCCTGCCGTAACATACTTGGTCTGTTTGCTTTCTGACATTGGAAGTCCTTATCTATTAACGCATTGCCATATTTAAACCATGGCAAGGCGTCAATATCAAGCACGGATCAGAGTAGAGGGTTAAACAGGTAAAAAACTCGTTCCAAAAAGCGCGAATAAAGAGTGCGTTTTTGCCATTGTTCGATGTCGACCTGATGAGATTGATTGATGTAGCTTTGCTGAAGCCACAACATCTCTTTGGTAAAGGCTTCATCGTCAATTGCTAATGTCAGTTCGAAGTTTAGCCATAGACTACGCATGTCCATATTAACAGTGCCCACTAAGCAGAACTGTTCATCGATCACGACTGACTTAGTGTGGAGTAGACCACCATAAAACTCGTAAATTTCGACCCCTGCACTAAGCAATTCACTGTAGAAGGCACGAGAGGCCCACTGAACCATGATGGAGTCATTCTTATGCGGGATGATCAACTCAACTTTAATACCCCTTTGAGCGGTCATTTTGAGTGTTTCTAGTAAGTCAGAACTTGGCACAAAATAGGGTGTGGTAATTCGAACGGAATGATTGGCCTGATTGATTGCTAATGTGAGCACCTGGGATATTAGGTGATCAGGCATCCCTGGACCAGACGGAACGACTTGAATAGGGTGCTGAGGTTCGTTCGGGTTAATGCGGCATTCTGGTAACTGAGGAAAACGACGAGAGCCAGTTTCCACTTCCCAATCCCAGCAGTGAATTGCTGATAGCACATTGACGGTAGGGCCCGTTATACGAACCATAATATCAATCCACTGACCGACACCAGAATCTTGCTTGAAGTACGCCGGATCAACCATGTTCATTGAGCCCGTATAGGCAATTTTTTCATCAATAACGATGATTTTTCTATGCTGACGTAAATCGAGGCGGCGTAAGAATATACGCCATGGACTGACTTCTAGAGCTTGAACGACTTCGATACCAGCATTGTTCATCATCTTTAACCACTCGCTGCGGAAAAAGCGTGGACTACCAGCGGAATCAAGCAGTAGCTTCACGTTTACACCACGTTTGGCTGCTCTGATTAAGGCAGATGCAACGGAGTCGGCTAGTCCACCCGGATGCCAAATATAGAAAACCATTCGAATACTTGATTGCGCATTTTCGATATCGTCGATGACCGAATGGAGGATTTGTTCGGGCGAGCTTTGTAGTGACAAGGAGTTGCCAGACAATGCAGGCAAGCCCAATCGGTTATTACACAGTTCGTCTATACGGTAAATATGACGGCCGAAACTCTCGGGTGAGTGAGCGTGGCAGTCATTGAGTTTGGCGAACCATTGTGCAAAGGGAGACAGCATCTCCTTTGCTCTCTCTGCCCGTTTACGGCCGAGGTTGAGTTCACCAAATAGGAAATAGCAAGCGACACCTACAATCGGAATGATGTAGATAACCATTAACCAGGCAAGCGACACACTCACCGCTCGGCGCTTTAGTACAACACGGATGGTTACACCTGCAACGAGTATCCAGTAAAAGACAATGCCAGCGAGAGTCAGGAAGTGATAAAACTTTTCCATTCAGATACCTAGGTAATATATAGCACTCCAATATTAGAGCTCACGGCGCGCTAGGACAAGTCACAAATTAGTGGCGGTAGAAACTATACGGAATGAATGCTGAAAAGCACAAATATGTTATGTGAATGTAAAATCTGGTGTTTGGCGGGTGTTATAGGCGAAAAAAACAGCATTTAAACACAATCTTTACATTTATGGTGGAAAAATATACTGTTCGGGCTTCCAATTTTAATCTTAAACTGTTTTACTTGCTACAACGTTAGCGTCACTGACAAGTTTAATAAGTGTAAAAAAAATTATACAACCACTTTTAAAGACGCCTAACAGAAGCAAACACAACTTAAAACATGATTTAATGGAGTAACCATGGCTACAAGTACAAGTGCACAGCCCCGTGATACATGGGGGTCTAAACTAGGCTTCGTCATGGCCGCAGCAGGTTCTGCTGTTGGTTTAGGCAACATATGGAAATTTCCTTACACAGCGGGTGAGAGTGGCGGCGGTGCGTTCGTTGCAATTTACCTACTTTTTGTAATTTTTATCGGCTTTAGCGTAATGCTTACAGAATTCGCTATTGGTCGAAAGACAGGTCTATCAGCAGTAGGTGCGTTCAAATCGACTGACCGTCGTTGGACCTTTACTGGGGTAATGGGGGTTCTAAGTGGCCTACTGATCATGGGTTTCTACCCTGTCGTAGGTGGTTGGGCTCTTGCATACATCTTCAAAGTGGGTGGTGGTCTACTAAGCACACCTGAAGCAATCGGTGATAGCTTCGGTAGCTTTATCTCAGATCCTGTTCAGCCACTTATGTGGATGGGTATCTATCTAGCTTTCAACATCATTATCGTAATGAAGGGTATTTCAGGCGGTATCGAGAAAGCGGGTAAGATTCTAATGCCGCTTCTATTCCTAATTCTGATCGTTGTGTCGGTAAAAGGTTTGATGCTACCAGGTGCAATGGCAGGTCTAGAATTCCTATTCATGCCAGACTTTTCAAAAGTAGACAGTAATGTTGTTCTAGCTGCGCTAGGTCAGGCATTCTTCTCACTAAGTCTTGGTATGGGCTGTATGATGACCTACGGTTCTTACCTGAAGAAGAAAGAGAACTTAGTTCAGACGACAGGTATGGTGACGGCTATGGATACGGGTGTTGCGATCCTAGCAGGTGTCGCGATGTTCCCAGCAATGTTCGCGTTCGGTATGGAACCCGCAGCAGGTCCTGGCTTGGTGTTCGTTGTTGTACCTCAGCTATTCGCTGAAATGGGCGGCGTAATCGGTTTACTATTCGCTCTAATGTTCTTCATCGCACTAACGGTAGCAGCACTAACATCTTCAGTTTCTCTTCTTGAAGTTGTTGTATCTTACCTAATCGATGAAAAAGGTATGAAGCGTTCAACAGCAGTACTTAGCTCAAGCGTAGTAATGGCTTCACTATGTGTGTTCGCTTCACTATCTCTAGGCGGTGTAGGTCCAACATTATTTGGTACAGGTGCATTCGATATTTTTGACTTGTTAACCGATAAGATCTTCCTAGCGGTTGGCGGTATGTTGGTGTGTATCTTTGCTGGCTGGCGTCTATCTCGTGCAGACCTTGAGAAAGAAATCACTAACGACGGCGAAGTATCATTCCCACTATTCGGTCTATGGTACAACTTGGTTAAATACGTGATTCCAGTTGCTATCGCTATTGTTGCCTTCATGGGTGTCAAGTCAGGCTTCGATAGTGGCAAAGGTGAAATCATGCTGTTAGGTCTTGGTATCATCGCGGTTGCGGGTATCTTCTCTAAGAAGCTATAAATCTGTCTAAAAAGCGGACCTAACTAAAAACCTCCCACTTGGGAGGTTTTTTCGTTTTAGTTAATAACCTTGTTAAAGAAGTATAATATACAGCCGATAAGTCATATAGATTCTAAATTTACCTAAAGCATTCAATAGAGGAAGCTACATAGTGAAATGGTCTGTTCGAAGTAAATTGTATGCCGGGTTCGGCTGTATTCTTGCCATTATGACTATCATGGCAGGTGTTATCTGGATGGAAGTGAATCAGTCACATGCTGTTGCTGATGAAATTAGAAAAGATGATGTTCCTGAAGTGGTTGGCTACTTGAGTTTAATTGATGAGGCGGGTGATGTGTATCGAGATGCAACGGGAGCCATTACAGGCGTGCCGAGCGCATTTGACGATTACAAAACCAATAAGCAAGAATTTGCTGATGCAATTACTCACGTGAAAACATTAGAGACTCAAGGAAAGTCAGATTATCAACGTGTTGAAAAAATTGAACAACTGATGCGCGGTTTTACTCAAGGGTTTGAGCGAGATATCGTACCTTTGTTGGGTAACAAAGATGCGTTAGAGCAAGAAATTACAGCATTGCGGGAGTTGTACGAATCTTACCTAGCGCCAATCGAAGCACTGCTTGATGGAGCTTCATCAGAATCAATTGAAGGCACGGACGGTTCTCTTCTTGGGCTGATGGAGTCATTTAACACCATTGAAAATACGATCTTAATTCTGTTTGTTATCGCATTGATCCTGACTTGTACCATTGCGTACTTGCTTTCAAACTCAATTACCACACGTCTCACCAAGTTAGATAGTGTGGCGCAAAAGGTCGCTAACGGCGATCTGACAGCAGAAGATATTGCCGATAAATCGGGCGATGAGCTGGCAAACCTAGCGGTGTCGATTAATAAGATGCAAGCTTCGTTAACCACACTGATTGGTAGCATTTCATCAGTCGCGGTTGAAGTGAAAAGTGTCACTAGCGAACTATCAAATGTCAGCCAAGATATTGTACAAGGCGCCTCATCCCAAGCAGGCAAAGCTAACTTGATAGCAACTGCAGCAGAGGAGTTAAGCTTAACGATTGCAGAAGTTGCACAGCAAGGAACAGCCACCTTTGAAGAGGCACAACGCTCAGAAGGCAGCGCTGAATCAGGTCGTCAGATTATCACTGAGATGGTCGATTCTATTCAGCAGGTGAGCTTGCAGATGACAGAGATGTCAAAGCAGATGAATGGCCTTGGTAAACATAGTGAGCAAATCGGCTCAGTGATTCGAGTGATTGAAGATATTGCTGGACAAACTAACTTGTTAGCACTTAACGCTGCGATTGAAGCGGCTCGTGCTGGAGAGTTTGGTCGTGGCTTTGCTGTGGTTGCTGATGAAGTGCGAGCACTGGCTGAACGTACGACTAACGCGACAAAAGAAGTGGGCGGCATTATTCAGCAGATTCAATCAGGCACTCAAGAGGCTGTAACCTATACGGTTGAGAACTGTCAGTTGGTTGAAATCGGTGTAGAGCGTAGCTCTGGAGCGGTAAGTGTGCTAGAAGAAATCGTTGCTGGAGCTGCCAACGTGCAGGCGATGGTTAACTCGATTGCTACTGCAGCAGAAGAGCAGACGGCCGTGACTAAAGAAATTGCTGCGGATATCACTGCGATCAGCGATATATCAGAACGCTCTCTTCAACTGGCAAATAGAAGCTCACAAAATGTTGAAGGTTTAAACTCTAAAGTGGCAGAGTTAGAGCTGCTAGTGGGTAAATTCAAACTAAGTTAGCACCTAACTGGTTTAGAACCGCACACTTGAAACTGGCTTTCACATGGATTATGGGTATACTCGTGCGTCCAAAGTGGAGCCAGTTTTAATGTTCGATATCTTACACACTCACACTGATTTTATTGTCATCAGCAAACACCCCAATGTTTCAGTACATAAGGATGATGGCGATACCATGCTACTGCAAGAAGTTGCCAAACTGACCAGTGACGCGAAGCTCTATCTCATCCATCGTCTAGATAAAATGACTTCAGGTATTTTGCTATTGGGTCGAAGTTCTTCTGCCGCCAGTGAACTCTCACAGATGTTTGTACAGCGCAGCGTAGAAAAGTACTATCTTGCGATTGGTAGTAAGAAGCCGAAAAAGAAACAAGGGCTGGTGAGTGGTGATATGGAGCGTTCACGCCGCGCTTCATGGAAGCTGCTTAACTCTCAGACTAATCCTGCCATTACTCAGTTCTTCTCATCAGCCGCAGAGCCGGGTGAAAGACTCTTCTTATGCAAGCCACATACTGGAAAGACGCACCAAATCAGGGTGGCGTTGAAATCTGTCGGCTCTGGCATCGTCGGCGATCCTATTTACAATGCAGGTTCCGAGTCGGACCGTGGTTATCTGCACGCTTTTGCGCTGCGTTTCACTTATCAACAACAAGATTTTAAATTTATTTGTGACCCAAGAAACCAAAGTGTTTTAGGGAGTAAATGGAACACTGATATCACATGCCAAGGTATCGAATCTTGGCTTACACCATGGGAGTTATCATGGCCGAAGATAAACAAATAACACCAATCGCGATGCAGGATGAACACTTACCGTGTTTCTTTGCACAACTGACCACACAACTAGAGATGGTGCCGAATGAAGTAAGACGTTTGTTCCATGGCCGTGGGCGTCGTTTTGATGGCTTAGAACAGTTAACGTGTGATTGGATTCAAGGCCAGTTAATTGTCAGTATCTTCAAAACCGTTGATGATCAATTTTTAAAAGCGCTTAAAGCGGGTTTGATGGAGATTGCTCAGTCTGCTCTCTGGGTTGAGAAACAGGGGCAAGCAATAGTCATTCAGCACCGATATGCGGAAGGCGCGCCTTCTGAAGTACTGCTTGGCGATTTAAACAGTCGTCCAGTTGTCGTTGAGTCGCAGTTGAAATACCAGCTTGATATCGGACGCAACCAGAACACGGGCCTGTTTTTGGATATGCGCTATGGACGTGACTGGGTAAAGGCAAACGCCAAACATAAAAATGTACTCAACTTATTTGCTTACACTTGCGGTTTCTCCGTGGCAGCGATTGAGGGTGGGGCTGATCAAGTGGTTAACGTTGACATGTCGAAAGGTTCACTGGCGAAAGGAAGAGAGAACCACAAACTCAACGGTCACAATATTAATCAGGTAAAGTTTCTCGGCTACGACATTTTCCGCTCATGGGGGAAAATCAAAAAAATGGGTCGTTACGACCTTATTATTATTGACCCACCGTCGTTCCAAAAGGGTAGCTTTGCTTTAACTAAAGACTACAAACGTATCTTGAGAAAACTCCCAGAACTATTGGCTGAGGAGGGGCAAGTGCTCGCGTGTGTAAACTCACCGCAAGTGACTTGCGATTTCTTGATCGATGGCATGAAGGAAGAAGCGCCTACATTGAATTTTGTTGAGCGTCTTGAGAATCCACCAGAATTCGCAGATGTGGACAGTGAAGCGTCATTAAAAGTTATGTTGTTTAAATAAAAAGCGCCCTTTAAGGGCAACCCCTATCACTTACAGTGGTTGGAACGCACTGGATAGCGAACCATACTCTTGCGAACGGCCCTCAATTTGGGCCGTTTTTTCGTTCTATCGTACGACAGCCCATAGCCACTATCAGCCAAACGAGCTACCCGCTCATTGTTCAAAAAGAGCTTCGCGCCCATTTAGCGAGCCTGTTTCAAGCCTTACGTTAAGCCTGATCACGGCTCTGTTTTAAAGTAATAAAACCCGAATAAATTCGAGTTAGAGTTGTAAACCAGCATGCTGCACCAAACAGGTAGGCAATCAGTGCAAAGTGGTTAGGAAGCAAGCAGAATAAGATAAAGCACGCAATGGTTTCTGTCCCTTCTGTCAGACCACTCATGTAGTAAAGAGATTTGTGCTGATAGACTGGATTTTCAATGCCTCGTTTCCCTGCCATGACTGCGAAGGCCAAAAAGCTGCTACCGGTACCGATAAACGAGAAAATCAAAAATGCACCCGCAACGGCATTTTGCTCAGGGTTTGCCAATACGAACCCAAAAGGAATGAGCGAATAGAACAGAAAATCGAGACTAATATCGAGAAAGCCGCCCGCATCTGTTATTCCTTGAATACGCGCCAGAGCGCCATCCAGGCCATCGCAGATTCTATTGGCGATGATGAGTAGCAGTGCCAGAGTATATTGCTCAAAAATCAACGCTGGGAAGGCGACGCAGCCAAGCGCAAAACCAAACATCGTGGTTTGGTTTGCGGTGATACCACATCGGTCTAAGAGATTTGCTGACTGTGCCAACGGCCAGCGAATAACTTTGATACTCAAACGATCAAGCATGAACCGTCTCCCATGGCCAAGTTAGGCAACGGCTATTGTCGGGAATGTCGGTTTCATCATGAGTGACCATAAGCGCAGGGATGTCTGCTTTTTTGAGTTGCTCCACAACCCATTGACGAAACTGAACTCGCAACTCTCTATCCAGTTTACTAAATGGCTCGTCTAGCAAGGCCAGATTAGGTTTAGCGAGTAGCATTCGAGTTAGGCTAATTCGCGCACGCTGCCCCCCTGAAATCTGGTCGGGAAAAGAGTCCGCCAAGTTGGTGAGTGAAATGTTTTTCAGTGCCTTCATCGCCTGCTCTTTACGCGCAGCGCCTTTGACTTCATTCGGTAATGAAAACGCGAGGTTTTCCCATACAGAAAGGTGTGGAAACAGTAAATCATCTTGGAACAAAATCCCGACCTGACGTTGATGCGCTGGCAACGAGTCAATCGGCTTTTGATTCAACGTGATTTGACCTTGGTAGGTGAAGTCACTGCTTAGGTGCCCGGCAATCGCATCAAGCAAAGTTGATTTACCGCAGCCACTTGGTCCCATTAGCGTGACAATTTCTCCGTTATTGATTTGAAGGTTCAACGCGTTAAACAGTACCTCACCACTTTTGTTACAGATGACGAGGTTTTTGAGACAAAGGCTCATTGGGTAGCAATCCTTTAATAGACAATCTACGGTATTTAACCTGAAGTCGGCTGAGTACCATAGCGATAGAGAAGAAAATGAGGGGCAACAATGCTTGCCACAACGCATAAATTGCGGTGACACGACGGTCAAAACCACTCGAAAGCGCTACGGCTTCAGTCGTTATCGTGCTTATCCTCCCCGCGCCTAAAACTAGCGTAGGTAAGTATTGTGCCAAGCTGACACTAATACCGATAGCCCAAGCAAAAAGCACCGCGGGCAACAATATCGGTAACTTAATCTGCCACCAGACTTGAATCGGGCTTTTACCCAAACTTAGGCCGACACGGGTCAAGCCATTGTCGAAGCTGCGCCAAGGGCCATCCAGTGAGAGGTAGACGTAAGGAAAGGCAAAAAATACGTGTGCCCAGCACACCCAGAATAGGTAAGCACTACTGTTTAGATAGAGCGTGACTACCTGAATACCAAATAGAATCGAAAGTTGTGGGATTAACATTGGAATCGCAATCACGTATCCAGGTATCTGTCGATGATGTCTTTGGTGGTACTCGTGAGCCGCTAACGCAAGCAACAGAGCAATACTGGCACTGACTAATGCGATTAACAGGCTTTGATTGAGCGCGCTAAAAATACCCGCCCACTCATATTGCCAGAAGCGCAAACTAAACTGAGTAGGAAGTAGGTCAGGGAATCGCCATCTCTGAGCAAAGCTCCACAAAACCAAGATGGGTACTATAGCCAGACTTAAAACGAGCACAATGCTGAAGGTGGACTTACCTGGCAGATCCATTCCTGAACGCCCTGAATATTGCCAATGTTTGAGCCCTTTTGTGATCACCCATTCGACGATTCTGGCGAATAGAATCAGTACGCTGGCGATAAGAAACAGTAATGTCGCACCCGATGCAGCGCGAGGAAGTTGAGCTAAATCTGGTTCGTTAAACCACTGCCAAATTAAAACAGCAAAGGTTGGAGGATTGGTTGGACCGATAATCAAAGCGACATCTACCACTGAAAGGCTGTAGGCAATCACAGCCAACATCGGAAAGCGAAGTTTGGCAAACCATTGTGGAAAGATGCATTTCCACCAAGTCTGCGCCCTAGAATAACCCAGTGACAGGGTTACTTTTTCGGTTTGTGACACTTTTAGCTGCTGTAGAATTGGGATGCTCATCAGCAATAGGAAGGGAATTTCCTTTATAGCCAGCATGAGAACCAGTCCTATTGCATAAGGATCTTTGATCACAAAGGCGAGATCAGAGACAGATTGTGCATTCGGATCATAGCCAAACAGATGGTACAACGATCGAGCCACCAATCCGGTTGGAGAAAAAAGAAAGGCAAAACCAATAGCAAAAGCGACGTGTGGCATAGCGAGTAAAGGGGATAACGTCAGCTCGATTTTACGCCAAAATGGATGATGCCAACTAGAAAGCAGAATCGCAAAGGTCGCTAAGCAGGCAAGATAGCTACTAGCAAGAGTCGAAAAGAGCGTGAGACCCACTGACTGTCCGATGCCCTGCCAAGCGAAAACTGACTCAAAGCCATTTAATGAAAAGGACTCAAGTCCAATGGGCGGAATATAACCAAACGCAGCCACTACCACTCCGGCAAGTCCCGGAATGGTAGGCAAGATGCAAATTAGAATAAGAGAAAAGTAGATTGCGCGTAACATCGAATCACTTCTAGTTTCCGTAACGTTTAAGCCATTCTTGCTCTAACGCATTTTGCCAACTTGGGTGAGGCTCGGCGATAGATTTGAACTGCTGAGTATTTTTGGCCGTTCCAGTGAGATATTGGCTACTCAATACGGATGGATCGCCCCAAATCTTAGTATCCCCCTTGCGTGATTGGGCATCTGGGCTTAACAAAAAGTTGATGGCGACTTGTGCCCCTGCGCTCGCGTTGGCATTCCATGGAATCGCTAAGAAGTGAATGTTCGATAGTGCACCGTTATCCATCGCATAGGCTTGGGTTGAGTTCGCAAGATTGCCATTTGCTTGGGCGGAATACACAGCATTAGGGTTGAAGGTGATAGCTAGATCGATCTGGCCATCGTCGAGCAACTGAATTGACTCTGTTGTACCTGATGGAAATTGTTTACCCCCACGCCAAGCCACTTTGTGGAATTCATCCAAATATTGCCATAAAGGTTGAGTAATGATGGCAAAACTCTTCTCATCAATTGGCTGCATTAACGAAGCGTCGTTGTTGGTCAGTTCAATCAGCAGTGCTTTTAGGAAGCTGGTGCCATGGAATTCTGGTGGGCGAGGATAGCTTAGGCGATTTGGAAAAGCGTTCGCATAGCTTAACATCTCATTAAACGAAGTCGGTGGGTTATTGAGTTTCAACTTGTCATGAATAAATACCAGTTGCCCCACACCCCAAGGTGCTTCTAAGCCTTCTGTAGGTTCAGAAAAATCAACGTCTATCGGCAATGTTTTGTCGACATATTGCCAATTAGGTAGGCGAGTTGTAAATGGACCAAACAGCAATTGATTGTCTTTCATTGATTTGAAGTTTTCGCCATTGATCCAAACCATATCAACGCTACCACCGCTGTTTTTTCCTGCGGCTTTTTCAGCAATTAGGCGGCTGGTGGTTTCAGCAATATCCGTAACTTTAACGTGTTGCAGTGTGACGCCGTATTGAGATTGAAGCTGGCTATTCGCCCATTGGATATAGCGGTTAATTTCTTGGCTGCCTCCCCAAGCGTGGAAGTATACCGTTTGTCCTTTTGCTTGTTCGATCGTTTGCTGCCAAGTATCAGTTGCGAATGATGAAAAAGACACGATTAATGTTGAAAGTAAAGTGATCAGCCTTGTCATAATGGTCCCTGTTAGTTGGTTGTTGCTATCGGCCATTGAGTTAGACCGGAACAATTCACTTATTCATTCATTATGACTGAAAAAAGATAGGTTTATTATATATTTGAGGTAAAAGTGGATGGATCGTGTAAAAAGTGAGTCGCAATAAGTAAAAAAGCAGCCCGAAAGGCTGCTTCTAAAATAGGATGACTTGACGCGTCGAATTAGTTTTTCCAATCGCTCAATTTGAACGTAAGCGTGTGAACGTCGTTTTTCAGTACCATTGAATCATTGGTCAATGTCATGTCACTCCAGTCAGAGAGTGTTTGAGAAAATGCTTGTTCAACGTCCATCACATCGCCGACGCACATTTTCATGGTCATGCCCATCTTTTCAATGCGGAACTGGTTGTCTTTTAGTTCAGCTTGACCAAAGAAGTTATTACAGCCCGCGTTACCATTCGCTGTCATCTTTTCGCCAACCTCTAGGCGAGGAGCTTGCTGGCGGCCTTCTAGTACAATATCTTTACCGTCAATGCTAACCAACTCCCAGTTGTGGTGTTGGAGATCCTGAGCTGTAATTTGTTTCACATCGTCACCATTGCTTGCACATGCGGTCACTACAACAGGTAGGGTAATTGCTGCAAGTAACATTTTTGGACTAAGCTTCATAATAAATCAACTCCAATAAGTAGATAATAAGCCTTTTAGCTTCGGCTTTGATGGTTTCAGTATAATTAATAAAACACTGTTTTTGTCAGAGGAGAGTCATAGTTTGGTCTAAATCACATATTGGAACTTATTGATAAACATCTAATTATAGATGCCGTAGAGTGTAATTTGTGCTTTTAGCAAATGGGTGACCGTTTGGAACAGTTAGAGTTTTTTGTCGTACCAAGTCCTTGCGTAGGCGTATGCACAGTAGATGAAAAAGGCTACTGCAAAGGGTGTATGCGTAAAAGAGAAGAGCGCTTTAATTGGTTAACCATGACGCCCGCCCAGCAACTGCATGTCATCAAGCTATGCCGACAGCGATACCTGAGAAAAATCAAACGAGATTCAGTAGATCGCATCGATCAAGATAGTACGGATAGCCCTCAACAAGCTCTTTTTTGAAATCAAATACCCAACCCTTGTATAGGCTATTGTCAAGTTGACACAAAAGGTTTCTGTTTAGGCTGTGGTAGAAGCCGTGAAGAACGTTATCTTTGGTACCAACTGACCGAGACAGAACAAAGAGAGATTTTACTAAGAGTGTGCGTACAATCTCTCTATCCCGTTAAATAGACGCCTACTTACTTTAACCCCCATCGGTCGCTAACCCATCCTCCGGCGTGCTCATCAAAATGGCTACCAGAGAAACGATGGTTAGCTTCGGTATGCTTTTCGCAAGAGGGTTGATCGTCGATCAAATGCTGAATATAACTTGCCATTGGATCACCGCTTTTCAGCCGGTCTTGCCTGGTGGCAACTTCTTTAATCAACTGAAGACGGTATGAGTTACTAGCACGTTTCATGCGGTGATCCTCCTTGGTTATGACACTAATATGAAAAGTTAGAAGTGGATGTTTCCAGCGTCAATCTAATTTGATTATTTTTTGTTCTATTTTGGTTTTTAAGAACTCTGTTTCAGTTATGAAACCATGATCAAAATGGGCTATTGCATTGAAATTAGAAGGGGAGTTGCACGGAGACTGAAAAAGGGTAGTGAAATAAAAAATTCACATAAATTTATTGCGACTTTACTTTGTGATCATTTGCTACTAAGGCCTATTTGGGGAACAAAAAAAACCAGTCGTATATTACGACTGGTTTGAGATGAAGATTGGAGTGTTACTTAGCGAAGTTCACGATTGGGAAACAAGGTAGGAAGCCGTTATCAGCACAGTTGATTAGGCCGATTTGAACCCCTTCAATTTTACTTGTCTTGTTGAACACGCCTACTTGAACGGTTGACTCGCTCGACAGGTTAACCGCCCCCACGTCGACCATGGTGTCGCCTTCAGAGTAGTTAACAAAACTCACGTTTGCGCCATTCACGTTGTTGGTAATGTTAACCGCACCAAGGTTAACCCCGGTAGTTAACCCTTCATTCCAGTTGAATAGACCAAGAGAGGCGCCGGTCATTTCTTGATTCACTTTTGAAGCGCCTAAAAAGAGGCCAAAGTTAACGCCTGTTGTTGTATTGGTCTCAGACATACCGACAATCGCAAAGTCGACACCTTTCACTTGGTCTACTTTACCGTGTAGAGCTGCGAGACGAACGCCAGAAACTTGTGAGTTATCTGGTGCATTAAAATCATTGATAGAAGAGAACATCACTGGGGATGAAGCAACAGCGAAAGAAGAGGCGAACGCTGTAGAGATAGCCACTGCAGTAAGAATTTTTTTCATAATAACTCCAAGTATTAGCTGTGTATCCAGATTAAAGACCAATGTGTATCCGCATTAGCCTACTTTGTAAGCATAGTCAGTATGTTAAGACTGCGTGAAATATGATCTGTGTGACTATATTATTGAACTTATTGTACAGCAATCCGTTGAGTTTGGGGAATAAAAAAACCTCGCATAAGCGAGGTTTTGAATTTGTATACACAACTGCGGTTAGCGTTTGGCGTTCAAACAGCGTTCATGCGTGACTATCTCGTCTGCAATCAACTGGCCTCGGCTGTTACGCATTTTAATCCGATAACTCAATCCAACCTCTAAGTTAGCTTTGGTGTCGGCAACAGTACAATACGTGTTGATGCTGTTGTTCATGACCTGCGTGGCAGGCTTTGCACCGAGGGCATCAGCGTTGTAAACCATCATAATCTCAACGGTTGAACCATTAGAATTTGCGCGCATTATTGAAAGCGGCCCCGCTTCTAGCGGAAGCTTAGACGCCAGTAGATTAGCGCGAGTATTCGCCAACAGCGAGAGTTGACGCTCTTTCTCGGCTGAAGCAGAAGAGCATCCAGCAACAACCAGTGCGACCATTAAGATCGAGAGAGTTTTAAACACAGATGGCATAATTAGAAGACTTTCTTAAAAGGTTTAACAATAACCTTTTCGTATACACCAGCTTCAATGTACGGATCAGCATCAGCCCACTCTTGCGCTTGTTGCAAAGAATCAAACTCTGCAATAACGGTGGAACCAGTAAAACCAGCTTCACCAGGGTTGTCAGAATCAATGGCAGGCATAGGCCCCGCCGTTAGCAAACGACCTTCATCTTGCAGTGCCTGTAAACGCTCTAGGTGAGCAGGGCGGACACTCAGTCGTTTTTCTAATGAGTTCTCTACGTCTTGTGAAAAGATGACATACCACATGTACAGATATCCTTATATCGATGATGTAACCGTTGGTGGTTACTCTACCTTAAATACTGGTTTTTAAAAGTATTGATTTGGTGTTATTTCGTCTATGCCATGAACTTATTGTACTGGTCGAGGTTTGCCATCTGCGTCAATAGCGACATAGTTAAATGTGGCGTCACAAACCATAAAGCGATCTTCAAGACCGTGCTCTTTTACTGGTTTCACCCACACCTGTAAGTCGATACTCATTGATGTACGACCAATACGTGTACATTCACCGTAACAGCAAACCACATCTCCAACACGAACAGGTTTCTTAAAAGTGATGCTAGAGACGGACACTGTCACGATTCGACCTGAAGAAATTTCCTTGGCGAGAATCCCTCCAGCAAGGTCAAGTTGAGACATAATCCAACCGCCGAAAATGTCGCCATTGGCATTGGTATCGGCTGGCATGGCAAGGGTTCTAAGTAGGAGCTGACCTTTTGGTGTATTAATTTCTTGGCTCATTTTGACATCCACTACAAACGACACAGTGACCAAAGTGGTCGCTGTAAAAGAGGTATTGTAACAAAACTATTCACTTATTCGCCAGCGCTCGCCTCGTTGTTCTATTTTGGTACATGCTTGTAGATATAGAGCCCGGTCACTAGGGTGAACGCAAACGTGGCAGCGAGTAAGCCAAACACCTTAAAGTTTACCCAGATATCCAATGGTAACTGAAATGCGACATAGATGTTTAAAGCGGCACAGAAAGAGAAAAAGGCAACCCATGCCCAAGTGACCTTAGCCCACACAGGTTCAGGAAGAGAAATTTCTTTGCCCAGCATCCCTTTGATCGCAGACTTGCCTAAGAGGTGGCTGACGGCAAGACCAATAGCAAACACCATGTAGACGATGGTCACTTTCCACTTAATGAAATTGTCATCGTGTAAGAAAATTGTCATTCCACCGAATACGGCAACCATCAAGAAGGTGATGAACTGCATTTTCTCGATTTTCTTATAGATCATATAGGTCAAAGCGATTTGAACCGCGGAAGCAATGATCAGCGCCCCTGTTGCGACGTAAATATCAAACAGCTTATACAAAGCGAAAAAGATAATTAGGGGGATGAAGTCGATGAGTTGTTTCATTGGCATGGTCTTTTGTGTAACAAGAAGCCCTCAGTCTAACCAAATCTCTGGTTAAGACAAAGGGCTTAATGGCAAACTCGGGTTTCTCTACTAACAGCAAGGTAGGGAGATTAGGCTATGTAACGCTTGTAATCTTCGAGATAACCTTCGCTACGCAAACTGTCTACCGTAAATTGCAACTCTTCGTCACTCATAGCAAAACAACTGGATTTGCCTGTCATGCCGTTGAGGTATTCGTGGTACTCAAGCTCGGTGAAGTGGCCAATACGGTCCACGAGCAGAGTCTTGATTCCGTGATGAATCAGACGATAGTAGGTGTGACGCTGAACTTCCATAACAGTACCTCTTACATCAGCGCAAAGAAGAATCTTTGCCGCTTTTACTTCGTTGTACGAAAGAAAGCATAATCGGTGCCACTTGATGTTCAAATTAATCACAACCCGATGATTGGTGCCGTTCGCCGTTAATAGAGATGGATACCGCTGCTGAAAATTCGTTCGCGGTACGGTTTCAGATATGCAAAATGCGAGTCGAATTGAGAGCAGAATTGCCAATTGTTTGACAGGCGCATCTGCTCTTTTGCTATACAGTGGCTACGAATGAATTTCTTGTCCTAGAGTTGACTTCAGAATGGTATCGAGTGCGTCTTTGGTTGTTGGTTTTGATAGGCGTCCATCCATAAGCTCGCTCATCCTTTGCACATCTTTTTCTCCGGATTCACCAGAAAGAGCAATGATAGGGATAGCTGGATATGACTGACGTATAATGTTTGCTGCCTCAAAACCATCCATAATCGGCATCTGAATATCCATAAACACCAGATCAATGGGATTGCTTTGGATGATCTCGATTGCGACTTTACCGTTGTTAGCAAGCACAACACCATAGCCAAGCTGCTCCAAATAGAGCTTAACGAGTGTCCGCTGAATCTCTTTGTCATCCACGACCAAAATCATATGTGATGACTTAGCAACAAAACCTAGTTCACCTTTTGCCACTTGAGGATTAATTGGTGGGGCAAAATCGATCGCCGTTGGTGCGATAGGTGACGTTTTTATTTCATCAAGTCGTACGCTAGAAGAAGGGAAGGTCAGAGTAAATTCTGTAAATTCGCCTGGTAGAGAATGACAACTTATTCCACCCCCAAAGGACGTCATGACGCGTTGACAGTAGCCTAAACCTAGCCCACTACCACCACTCTTATTGTGGCTGAAAAAGTCATCGAAAATACGTGAGAGTAAAACCTGAGGAATACCAGGTCCAGAGTCTCGGAAGATGACATGATTTTCATATAGGCCGACTTCAGTACGGATTTCGATCCTGCTTTTTGGGTACGAATCAAAATAGTAGATAGCATTGCGTAATAGGTTGAACAGCACAAAATTAAACAGGGTATCGTTGATCTTAACGACAAAGTCATTCTCAAGGTTCAGCTCTATCCGATTAAATTCATCTTCGCTCTCAAAGCCATATTGATTGATCGCACTATGAATGGCGTGACGAATAGAGGTCGCTTCCGATGGCTCTTGATCGAGAGATGAGCTATTGACCTCCCGAAGAATGATGTCAATCAGTTGTCTGCCGCGACGAATCGCTTGCTTGCCACTATGAACATGACGAAACAGATCATTCTGGTCTTTGATGTTATTCAGTTTGCTTTCCAGAGATTCAAACTCATATTGTACTTGTGCGAGAGGATTTCTCATCTCATGGGCGATAGAGTTAGCAAGTGCCTGTGACTGTTTAACTTTACGCTCATAGTTTATGTGCACTTGAACTTTTTTCAGTACCCTCTCCAGCGCTCGCAGCTCTTCGAATGAGAAATTAACGTCACCTTGTTTATGACTTGAGACTAAAACGTGAGAGAGTTTGTTCTTACCTTCGTAAATCGGCAAGACCAATGCTGAATCCATCTGATTCATATTGGTATGCAAATTGGAAAGCTCGGCGTTACTGGTTTGTTCTATTGCGTCTTCCAACTCGTCGATCACCAAAGGCGTCGAATGATTTTCAAAGTACGTGCGATAGAGACTTGCCCCTTGATAGTCATCGAGTAATTTCAGCTTGTCACTTGGCACTCCAAGGTAGCTAGCCAATGCTTCTATCGCTTTCGATGGTGAGTTTTGAAACTCTTCTTCTAAATGGGCAATTTTATCTGTAGGGGGCGTAGATGAACCGTACAGAACGAAGCTGAGACAACTTCTCATCACTTGAGACGCGTATGGCCATGAAATACCAATAGTGATCAGCAAAGTAATCACCGTAGCGGTGCTGAGATAGTCGAGGGGCTTAAACAGCGCGATAACTCCCGTGTAAGCCGCAGCAGTAAGCAGTAAAGAGCAAGCAACCAAACACAGGTAGCGAAAACTGTAAAAACGAGAGGCCAGTATCGCATAGCCCATAAATAGCATTTCACTGACTGACAATGCAGGTGGCAGCCAAGTCAAGGAGAAGTCATTAAAGAAGTAAGTGAAACCCAACTGTATGACCGCGGTAGAGGCCATGAAAATGGTCATTCCGAGGATCATGTAGTTAATCCGAGTGCGACGGATGCGGTTACTTGATCGCTTGATGGATAATAGATTGGCAAACGTTAAAGCAAACAGCAGAGTCAAACCAATGAAGAATGGTTGAGTATAATGGCCAAATTCAAGTACAAATCGGCTTGGCCCCTCTATCGTCACACCTAAGATAGTCAACCCGGGAATAAGGTTTACCACAGTACACATCACAATAATTGTGGTGGCGAAGGCGAGCTGCCACAGACTGGTATGGCTGTCTGTGTAATGTGCTCTCAGTTTTGCAGAAAAAAAGTAGGCAGAGCCAAAGGCCAGCAGTGCTGACAAGTTAGCGATAACGGCCATTGTAATGGCACTTTTTGCTCCCCAATCGGGCAACAAGCCAGTATGAAAATACGCGTTGCTGCAAATCCAGACAAACAAGCCCAATGTGTAGGAGACATAGTAGAGATACTGCTTGATGCTAGAAAAGCCATGTTTTTTCGCCAGCGTTGAACAGAAATAGCCTGCCCAGACAAAAACCAGTAGTGCCGTTAGTATTAACACCACTGCCTTTGGATAAAGTAGATGAGTGGTTAAGTAACTAAGCATAGTGAGGTTTGTGTCCATGATTTCGATATTTTCTTAGCTGACGGATGGTGAGTTTTTTGTAGCTTTTATAGCTCGCTCTCGCTAGCTCTTGATTGAGTGGTTGGATAAACCACAGTCCTTTATAGGTGGCAAACTCTGAACTAGAAACGTGGCTCGTACTGAGCTGACTGAACACCGTTTCGCCTAAGCTCAAATAGTACTGAATCATTAAAGGTTGCTCAATCACAACAAATGCAATTTTATAACGGAGTGAGAACAACTGTTCCATTAAACGCTTCTGAGCCAAATAGAGATAGAAAATCATCTGAGACTGATTGCCGCTAACGGTAAGACGGATGACTTCACAACACTGTTGGTGTGACACTATCTTCTGCCACAACGAGTTTTCAAAATGGGCAGATGAATGCCTTGGAATGTCTTGATTGTCTAACAAACCGTGGTCAGTAAGTTGGTCGACGGTTTTTTTTGTTGCAAGCAATTGCCAACTATCGGTTTGAAAAAATGGGGAAAAGTAGAGCCACTGTTCAGCGTGTGTATGGTGATTTATTTTGGCGCTGGCGACTATCAGTGCGCTATCTGAATCTGCTACTCGAGTTGCCAAAATGAAATGCGTTCCGCAGGTTGATTGATTGATCTCATAAAGCATTTCATACCACTTATGTTGCCAGACAAAGGTCGAAAGGTTAATCAATACAATGGCATCGGGCAGTGTAAGAGCGTGTTGGCAGTGTAAGGTATAATAGTGTTTTTTGTGATGCTCAATACAGTCGATCACACTGTCAAAATAGTCTGCTTCGTTGTGAGAGAGATTACGCTGTCTCTGGTCAAGAGCGGAATCATTTAGTGAATGGTAGCCTTTTTTGAGTTTCCAAATCTTATATCCGCACCAAGCTTGTGCCCAGTCATCAAACAGAAAAAGCGCATCTTGCTCAATTTGATGCCACTCTTTTGTACCAATACTCAGGGGACGCTTAAGCTCCGCGTAATAAAATGGAGACATCAGCTTTGTCGCGATGTTTTTGTCCTGCAATGTCGGATCACTTTCGCAGACTAGACGTAGACGTTCATTCAGTATTTGTTGGAAAAACAAGTCACTGTTATCGCCAAATAATCGATCTATTTGCGTAAATAAAGCGTATGCGTCGTCCGCGACTCCTGATGAGGCAGGAGCAGGGGTGTTTGTGTTAGCCATAGACGTTTGTCGTATATTTTTGTTTTTAGATGGCTAGTATTAATACAGATGAATATGTGTGCAACCAAATTGGTATAAATAATTCATATTTAACATGATAATTAATCAAATCGGTGATGTTGAGCACATAAGTATTCGTCTAAATAGCAAGCTGATGAGGCGCAGTTAAAGCACCCTTTAACACAGCATATTGCATGGTAACAAGGTTCATTATCTATGCTTGTAGGACTTTAAGACCCGATTGCACCATTTTTCTTATCCACATCAATGCTTTATTTGCAACAATAATTTCATTTAGAGGATTGTACTGACTAAAATGTTAATATTGCGTTAATGTACTGAAGTACAAGATAATTTTGCCGAGCCATTTGTTGTTAATTCTGTTGGTGATAGAGACTATGTCGTTGTTTTTTACGGTTCAACTCTGCTCATTGAAGAAAAAAGTTGGCGTAAATCATAAGCTTGGCATACACTTTCCAAGGTAAAGCCGATAGGTTGTTGATTGGCTTGGTTAAAAGTTTTGGCGCTGCCTTTGGGTGGCAATGTTTAACACAGCTTTGAGGAAAGTTTTATGGCGCTCACAAAGGCCGATTTGGCTGAGAACCTGTTTGAAAATCTTGGATACAGTAAACGGGATGCCAAGGAAACGGTTGAGGCGTTTTTCGAAGAAATTCGTAAGGCACTCGAAAGTGGCGAGCAGGTAAAACTGTCTGGATTTGGTAATTTTGATCTGCGTGACAAGAATGAACGTCCAGGTCGAAACCCGAAGACAGGTGAAGACATTCCCATCAGTGCTCGTCGCGTAGTAACCTTCCGCCCAGGGCAGAAATTAAAAGCCCGCGTTGAAAATATTAAGGTTGATGACTAAGCCTCTGATAAGTTTCAGTTTATCCTGCTTGATAGATTAGGCATTGAGCGTATGATTCCACGCTCCTAGGTCTCAATAACAAAACACCCCAGCCAAGGCTAGGGTGTTTTTGTTTGTGCGCTAAGTCTAGTCACGTTTCCAAAGAGCGTGGCAAAACTTGTGTTCAGGATCACGACTAATCAAAAGTCGTGCAAAAACATCATCAAGCACATCGTCTTCTTCGTTTACGAGACCAATACGCACTTCAGCATAAACTTCTTTGTCGACGTCAAAGCCAACATGCTCTGCCCAGTCATCACCTGTTTCAACTAACTCCGCAGCACCACGGTCATCAAATTGCGCAGTGAACAGGATCACATCAGCTGGCTCAAGATTGTCAGGCGCCATTTCCAAGAATATGTCGTAAGCGGTATCAATCGCGTCGTCGTAAGACATTAATTCAGCCATGACTATGCGCGGCTCATGTATTTACGTTCAGTCGTGTTGATCACGATGCGGTCACCCGTTGCAATGTACTCTGGTACTTGAACAGTAAGGCCTGTAGAAAAACGAGCCGGTTTAGTACGAGCAGAAGCTGATGCGCCTTTGATAGACGGGTCTGTTTCTTCGATAACGAGCTCTACTGATGCTGGAAGTTCCAGACCAACCGCATTGCCATTAACAAGAATGATATGTAGACCTTGGATCTCTTCAGTTACAAATAGCAACTCGTCCTCAATCTCTTCTTTCTTGAATGTGTATTGAGTGTAGTCTTCGTTATCCATAAATATGTATTCATCGCCATCTACATATGAGAAAGAAGAAGCACGTTTGAACATGTCGACAGTTTCTAGAACGTCATCTGATTTGTAGCGTTCGTCAACGCGAGCACCTGTTGTTAGGTCTGTACAGCGCAGTTTGTAGATTTTTGCGCCGCCACGACCACCAGGAGTGGTTACTTCGATGTCTTTAATTAACAATGTTTTACCATTAGATTCGATAGCAAAACCTTTTTTAAGCTCACTTGCCTTTGGCATGAACAATATTCCTTAGTATGTTAGGTAGTGGCAGCATTATATACTGACCCTGTTAAGGAAGGAATATCTTGATTCATCCATCGTGGTGAGCGAACATTAAGGCATTGAGTTCGATTATTTTGTTATCAATCAAATGCATTTATCCACTATTGACCCAAAACAAGCCTTTCAGCCTAAATATCAACCCGCCATTGATGATTTGGTGAGCTTTTTAACCAGTGGGTTAGGGGATAACCTTCACAGCGTCTACTTGTATGGTAGTGTGGCACGTAAAACCGCCAAACCAAATCAATCGAATATCGATGTGGTTGTGGTGACTCACCGTGGATTCTCCGATCTCAGAACAACCCTATTTAACTCAATCAAATGGCGCTTTCAGAAAACTCACCCCCATATTACCGAAATTTCATTTAAAACCGCACTGGCACAAGATGTTGCGAGTCTTGACAGTATTTTCTCGTGGGGATTCCTATTACGCCACTGTGCGGTGTGTGTGTATGGTGAAGATTTATCTGAGTGTTTTGGTGATTACGAACCTAGCTGGGAGATTGCCAAACATTGGAATATGGACGTAGAAGATTGGGTAGCCGTATATCGTAACCGTATTGCTCGAGCGGATAAGCCAGAAGAACAGGTCAAAGCACAGAGAATTATCGCGAAAAAGTTATTGCGAGCAAGCTATTCTTTGGTGATGTACAAAGACAAACAGTGGTTCGAAGATCCTATCGAATGTGGTCAGCAATTTTTACGTTATTATCCTGACAAACAAGTCGAGATTGAAAGACTGGGTATTCTGTTGTCAGGAAGGTTGATTGCGAAACGCTCAGTCATTGGCATTCTTGATGGTTTTGGTGACTGGCTAGCAAAGCAGTATAAAAAGACCGAGTTTAGAGTCGGCTAAAGAAATATCGAGAAAAGTCTTCTTATCCGTTTAATTGTGCTAGCTTTTATATGTATGGACATATTGAGGTTAGCATGTACCAAGGAACGGATAACCGCCAATTAAATGGTGTTTCTAATTACTCTCTTTATCACCGATTTGTTATCCCTTCTTTGCAGGCCATTAGAGAGGGAATGGTTTGGCTTATTCCCTGTTTAATGTTGTCATCTTTTGCGCTTTTCTTTGCCAGCATTGGTGAGTTTATATTAGAAGGGCGCAATGTTTGGATATCCCAACTGTATGATTTGCATGATGCTATCGCTCGGTTTTTTCCATTTTTAATGACGGCCACTATCTCCTATGTTTTAGCGATGCAGTGGCGTTTGCCAAGACCGCCAATCGCACTTTTGATGATTACATTGCTATTAATCACTGAACAGACAATTCCAGATAGCAAAGTACTGCTCACCTTCCACATAATCTTAGCGATTATAACGCCGTTGTACGCGGTTCCGCTGTTAGCTTATTTACTCCGCTTTGATATATTCAAACTGACAAGAACCGAGTCCGCAGGGCAGATTGTCAAAGAGTCGTTGAATATGGTGATTCCTGCGTTCATCACTGCTTTGTTGGTGGTGGTCATTAACCACATTTTCGTGCTCGGTCTATCGGCGGTTGCTTACTCTTCGGTGTTGACGACGGACTATGCCAATGAGCCAACCACCTTTGGTGTTCTCTTCGCGACACTCAATTCGATATTGTGGTTTATTGGTATTCATGGGTATTACGCATTACTTCCGTTAGTTGATTTGCTAGAAGAAGCGAGCAACCTTAACTATTCCACTGTACTGGCAGGAGGCGACGCTCATTATCTGATGAACTTGTCTTTTATGGGTGCATTTGTGTTTATTGGTGGCAGTGGGGCAACATTGTCGCTGGTGATTGCGCTGTTGCTGTGTTCCAAACAACATGGGTTTAAGTTGATTGCGTTAGCAAGCATTCCAATAGGCTTGCTCAATATTAATGAGATCTTATTGTTCGGTCTGCCGATTATTTTCAACCCTAGGTTATTTCTGCCGTTTCTGTTGGCGCCAGTGACCAACGTTGTCGTCAGCATGGCTGCGGTATCGATTGGTTGGGTGGTGACGCCCACTGTCTCTGTTCCGTTTAATAGCCCAATATTGTTAAATGCTTGGATGGCGACACAAGGTGATTGGGTGGCAGTTGTGCTTCAGCTTGTCAATATCGCCATTGGTGTCGTGATATATCTTCCGTCGGTTAGGGCACTTAATCAGAGTGTAAGCGAGAAGACAATATCGTTGCCTGTGTTTGATACCTTTTATGCTCGGCGTCAAGAGGAAGCACGTACGTTAATGGATGATCCCATTATGCAGGCTGTCGATAGGGAAAAAAGCACCATTTTTATCGAACATCAGCTTGAGCAACTGAGTTCGCGCGACTTCTGTATCGAGTATCAGCCGCAAGTGTCGCGTGATACCGAGATGACAGTTGGCTGTGAAGCGCTGATTCGTTCAATTGATAAAGATGGTAAACTCCAATATCCGAACTCTTTCATTCCATGGCTGGACAAGGCCAATTTGATGAAAGATGTCGATCTCTGGGTTTTTAAGCAGGTGATTAAAGATATACGGCGGATGCAGAAATCGGGTCTATTCATTCCTGTCAGTGTGAACATTACTCCTCAAACATTAGTTGACCCTAGTTACATTGATGAATTGGAGAAAATCATTCAGCACCATGCGCAGTATATCCATATTGAAATTACAGAAGAGTCATTACTTGAGGATGAACTGGCATTGGTTGTTGCGTTTAACCGCCTACATAATCTGGGCGCGAAGATCCACATCGATGATTTTGGAACTGGCTTTTCGTCTCTCAGCTATCTCAATAAATTTGAGGTCGACTATCTAAAGATCGATCGTTCATTTGTATTGGCACTGAGTACTCTAAAAGGCAAAAAAGTATTCGGCAGCATTCTGTCGATTGCGAAGCAATTGGATCTAAAGGTAATTGTCGAAGGTGTCGAGACCAAAGAGCAGCTCGACCATATTTGTCGTGACTCTGATATATCTGTGCAGGGTTGGTACTACGCCAAATCACTGCCTTTAGACAAATTCATCGATTATGCTTCAAAATAGCCCAAGTTGAGGTTCACTGAGTGAGCTGAAGTCTATACCGATAAAGGGTAATATCGCTTCGCCAACCGGTTTAAGCTGCTTATCGATATAGTGTTGGTAATCGATCGGATTTTTTTGATATTCCTTGGGTTCAGGTCCTGCGAGTGTAATGACGTACTCAATTTGCCCTTTGTTCTGGTATTGCAAAGGTCTACCAAGCTGGGCATTCATCTCATCCGCCATTCTGGCTGCTCTTACCTGAGGTGGAACGTTTTTCTGATACTCATGCAGCCTTCGTCTCAAGCGCTTTTGATAGGTCAGTTTGTCATCGAACTTTCCGGCTTTGGTTTGCTCAACAAATTCACGGACATAGTCACTCGGGTTTTCGCCATGAAAAATCATCGAGTATAAGGTTTGCTGAAACTCTTGCGCGAGAGGCGTCCAGTCGGTTCGAGCGCTCTCTAAGCCCTTAAAAATGATCCGCTCACTATCACCTTCTCCAATCAGCCCTGCGTAGCGTTTCTTCGATCCCGTCTCTTGTCCTCGAATGGTTGGCATTAAGAATTTCTTGTAATGAGTTTCGTACTCCAGTTCGAGCGTTGAATCGAGCTGATACTCTTGCGCTAAATGTGTCGTCCACCACTGGTTAATATAGTTGACTAGTTCGAGACCAATCTCATCAGCTTGTTGCTGGCTGAACTGACCGTTTAAGGAGACGAAGGTTGAATCGGTATCACCGTAGATGACCCGATAACCTTTATCTTCGATAAGCTTTTTGGTTTGTATCATGATCTCATGGCCACGCATAGTGATGCTCGAGGCAAGGCGAGTATCAAAGAAGCGGCAGCCTGAAGAACCCAATACACCATAGAAAGAGTTCATGATGATCTTTATGGCTTGGGAGAATGCCTTTTCGTTGTTCTTCTTTGCGGCATCACGGGCGGCCCAGAGATTTTCGATCATCTCAGGGAGGAAGTGCCGAGTGCGGTGAAACTGGCCACCTCGAAACCCTGGCACTGCTTGAGAAGCTTTGCGTCCGACTTCGAGTTGAAGGCCTTCAATCAGTCCTATTGGATCGATTAAGAAGCTACGAATGATGGATGGGTAAAGACTTTTGAAGTCGAGAACCAATACAGAGTCATACAAGTTTGGAATCGAATCCATGACGTATCCGCCAGGACTCGCCAACCAGTTCTCAGGTTGCAGATTAGGTGCAACATAGCCAGCTCGATGAATTTGCGGCAAGTAAAGGTTAGTAAAGGCGGCGACCGAACCGCCCACTCGGTCGAGTTCGACGCCAGTGAGTCTAGATCGTTCGATGGCAAACTCGAGTAGATGCGTGTGAGCAAATATCTTGTTGACCAGTACACAATCCTGCAAGTTGTATTTCGCTAGTGATGGCTTATCACGACGGAACATCTGATTGATTTCATCCATTCGGTCATGAACATTATGGATCTGTTTCCCCTCACCAAGCAGCTCTTGCGATACCGATTCAAGTGACCAGCGACGGAAATGATAGGTCGCGGTTTTGAGCGTATCGATGCCATCCATAATCACGCGGCCGGGTACAGAAACGAAGGCTTGCTGGGTGGTATTGGAGGTTCGGAAAAAACTCGCTTGACGGCCACGGCCTATCATCAATTTGACTTGATTCCATTCTGCCCGTTTGTGTAATAGTCGAAAATCGAAGTCAATAACGTTCCAGCCAATAACCACATCTGGGTCATACTTTTGGAACCAGCTAACGAGAGCGTTTAGCAGTGCTTTCTCATCTTTTACCCACTCTATAGGGGTCTCGGCGGGCTGCTTATCACCAATCATGATCACACGGCTATCCATCGGACTATCAAGTCCAATGGAATAGAGAATGCCTTTTTCAGAACACTCTATATCGAGGGAGACGACTTTCAGATCGGGCGTGTAGTCCCCCTGACGACACTTGACTGATGTGAATCGTCGGCTTTGAGGGGCCAGTTGCTCAATACCGCTAAACTCAACCCCGCCTTTAATAAAACGTTCCATCAAATAGCGGTCAGCCAAACGAATATCGTCTTCGAGTACCGTAATATCTGCCAGCTGTAATGCACGGCTAAGCTGCTGAGAGTGTTTGATAGTCGTGGTGTAACAAGCGGCTAGTGACTCCAGATCAAAGCTGGTCAATTCCAGTGGACGCCACTCTGCGAAAAGATTCTCTTGTTCAGCGATAGACTTGCATTGTTCTAACTGACTTTGTGCAACAAAAAAAACGGGCTTCTCACCTCGAATAATGAGTTGAGAGGGGCCTTGAGGCGTTGATAGCCACAGCTCGATTTGAGTTTGGCCACTGACATCACGTGCCTGCCGAGTGAGTAAGAAACCGTTATGAATCATTGTGCGTAATAGGGTGGTTAGATTGAAGCGAGATCAAGACAGTAGGGCTAGAGTATCACATGCTGAAAAAGTTAAATACAAAGGTAAGAAATAGACCTAATATCTAAGGCGAAATTGGTAGAAAAATAACCAATAAACTGACCTAAGCGATTGATTAATAGATTAATAACAATTTAAGTACCAGATCTGAAAATTACTACTTGCTAAAGTTTGCGTTTAAGCACATATTCAGAGTAAGCAAAATTTTAATTTTAAGTTAGACTAGGCAGCAATGCTGTAATCCACTCTATGTGGGTGCAGAGCCAAGTAAAAAGTGTGGAGATACAAGTTTGATAAATGTTTTCCTTGTAGATGATCACGAGCTGGTTCGCACAGGGATACGACGTATTATTGAAGACGTCCGTGGGATGAACGTAGCAGGGGAAGCTGACAGCGGTGAAGAAGCAGTAAAATGGTGTCGAAGCAACCATGCTGACGTCATTTTGATGGATATGAATATGCCTGGTATCGGTGGTCTTGAGGCTACCAAAAAGATCCTGCGATTTAATCCTGATGTGAAAATCATCGTTTTAACTGTTCATACGGAAAATCCGTTTCCAACTAAAGTGATGCAAGCAGGAGCCGCAGGCTACCTGACTAAAGGCGCTGGCCCTGATGAAATGGTCAACGCAATTCGTATGGTTAATAGTGGACAACGCTATATATCACCAGAGATCGCTCAACAAATGGCTCTTAGCCAATTTTCTCCGGCATCGGAAAACCCATTTGCTGATTTGTCTGAGCGTGAACTGCAAATCATGATGATGATTACTAAAGGGCAAAAAGTCACTGACATATCTGAGCAGTTGAATCTTAGTCCTAAGACAGTAAACAGTTACCGTTATCGCTTGTTTAACAAGCTTGATATTAGCGGTGATGTTGAGTTGACTCACTTAGCAATTCGACACGGAATGATAGATACCGAGACACTATAAGGTGCCAATACCATCAGTGATTTTAATCTTCAGCTAATGGTATTGGTATGAGCCAATTCGATTCAGCCGCCTTTCTTAAAACAGTAACAAACCAGCCCGGCGTTTATCGTATGTATAACGCCGAGTCTGTTGTTATCTATGTAGGAAAGGCGAAGGATCTCAAAAAACGCCTCTCCAGCTACTTCCGTAGCAAAGTTGATAGTGAAAAAACCCGTGCTTTAGTCAGTAACATCGCCAAGATTGATGTAACGGTGACGCATACCGAAACAGAAGCCTTGATCTTAGAGCACAACTACATCAAGCAGTACCTACCTAAATACAACGTACTGTTGCGTGACGATAAATCCTATCCCTATATCTTTATTAGTGGACACAAACACCCACGTTTGTCGATGCATCGAGGGGCGAAAAAGCGTAAAGGCGAATACTTTGGACCTTACCCAGATTCAGGCGCTGTACGTGAGACCTTGCATCTAATTCAAAAGATATTTCCGGTGCGACAGTGTGAAGATACTGTCTACAGTAATCGAACTCGACCTTGTTTAATGTACCAAATCGGTCGTTGTGCTGCGCCGTGTGTGAGTAGTGTTATTTCTGAACAGGATTACGCTGAACTGGTTGGTTACGTAAGACTGTTTTTGCAGGGCAAAGATCAGCAAGTGCTTGCCTCTCTTGTCGAAAAGATGGAGGTGGCGAGTCAAGAACTACGCTTCGAACAGGCCGCCAAATTCCGCGATCAAATTCAGGCTATTCGCCGTGTCCAAGAGCAACAGTTTGTCTCGGAAGATTCGATGGACGATATGGACGTACTTGGTTTTGCTCAAGAAAATGGCATTGCGTGCATTCATATTCTTATGATTCGTCAGGGTAAAGTTCTGGGAAGTCGCAGCCACTTTCCGAAAATACCCAACGATACCACTCAGCAAGAAGTGTTTTATAGCTTCCTGAGCCAGTATTACCTGAGCCACAATGAGGCGCGAACTATTCCGACTCGTATCATCCTCAACTCGGGCTTAATTGACGAATCACAGCCGTTGGAAGAGGCTTTAACGAGCTTAGCGGGACGCCGAGTCCACTTCCATGTCAATCCGACCAGCACTCGAGGGCGTTATCTTAAACTGGCCAACACCAATGCTTTGACTGCGATTACGACTAAGATCAATCACAAGATGACGATATCTCAACGTTTCAAAGCGTTGAGAGAGTTGCTTGATATGGAAAGCATTACGCGAATGGAATGTTTTGATATCTCGCACACCATGGGAGAGAGCACCATTGCCTCTTGTGTGGTTTTTAATCAGGAAGGCCCCGTTAAGCAAGAGTATCGTCGTTATAATATCACGGGCATCACGGGTGGTGATGATTACGCAGCAACGGGGCAGGCACTTGAACGCCGTTACTCAAAGCAGCTCGATATAGAAAAAATCCCTGATATTGTTTTTATCGACGGTGGTAAAGGTCAGTTGAACAGGGCTCATGAGATCATCTCTCGCTACTGGGGAGATTGGCCAAAACGCCCGCATTTGATTGGTATTGCTAAGGGTGTCACGCGTAAACCTGGTCTCGAAACTTTGATCACCGTCGAAGGTGATGAATTTAATTTGCCTAGTGACGCACCAGCACTGCATTTAATGCAGCACATCCGTGATGAGAGCCATAGTCATGCGATTGCTGGCCATAGGGCAAAACGAGGAAAAACCCGTAGAACGAGTGCTTTAGAGGGCATTGAAGGCGTAGGACCAAAGCGTCGCCAAGCTCTGTTAAAATACATGGGTGGTTTGCAAGAATTGAAACGAGCGAGTGTAGAAGAAATCGCCAAAGTGCCAGGGATTAGTATTTCTTTAGCAGAAAACATTTATCAAGCATTGAAACAATAGCAAAAATCCCGCACCATAAGGCGCTGTTTGAAATATCAAATAGAGCCATACGCAAACAAAAAGAGCCTTTTAAAAATATGCGTTTAAATATCCCTAACATCTTGTCTTTGTTGCGACTTTTCTTGATTCCAGTATTTGTCGTTGTTTTTTATCTACCTTATAGCTGGTCTCCTTTTGCAGCAGCAATGGTATTCTGGGTCGCAGGGTTTACTGATTGGCTCGACGGTATGTTGGCGCGAAAACTAGGTCAAACCTCTCGTTTTGGGGCTTTTATTGATCCAGTCGCTGATAAAGTATTGGTTGCTACCGCACTCATTTTGATAACAGAGCACTACCACACGATCTGGGTAACGATTCCCGCAGTCACTATGATAGCTCGTGAAATTATCATCTCCGCACTGCGCGAATGGATGGCGGAAATTGGTAAACGAGCGAGTGTGGCGGTATCTTGGGTAGGTAAGGTTAAGACCGTCAGCCAAATGTTCGCCTTATGGGTACTGATCTGGCGTTACGACGATTGGATGGTTTGGGTTGGCTTTGCTGCACTGTATGTTGCCACTGTACTGACATACTGGTCGATGGCCCAATATCTGATGGCTGCCAAAGATGATTTGCTCAACGAAGAACACCACTGATTAGAAAGCAGGCGATGGCCTGCTTTTTTGTCTCTGCCTTTTCGCATTAACACAATTAACTCCGTGGATTTGCTAAAAAATTTGCTAGCAAACTAACCAAATTAGCTTGTTTTGGCGGTTAAATAGACAAACGATTTAAAATTTCAAAAATAGTGTTGACTCATTAGTTCGAATCCGTAGAATGCATCCCGTACCCAAGAGGAATTGAGCGTTTAACTCTTCCACTTGGTGTGACAGAGGCGCGTTGGCAGAGTGGCTATGCAGCGGATTGCAAATCCGTGGACCTCGGTTCGACTCCGGGACGCGCCTCCATTTGCGACACTAGCTCAGTTGGTAGAGCGCAACCTTGCCAAGGTTGAGGTCACGAGTTCGAACCTCGTGTGTCGCTCCAGATTATTTTGGTAGCGGTTTTACATCGATATCATAGATGGTGTCTCCATCACAAATTTAGATTTGTGTGCCCTGGTGGTGGAATTGGTAGACACAAGGGATTTAAAATCCCTCGGCGTTCGCGCTGTGCCGGTTCAAGTCCGGCCCGGGGCACCATCTAACGCATTACGCGACACTAGCTCAGTTGGTAGAGCGCAACCTTGCCAAGGTTGAGGTCACGAGTTCGAACCTCGTGTGTCGCTCCAAATTTAAGGCCCTAGCAGAAATGCTGGGGCTTTTTGGTTTCTATACACTGCTACTTGCACCTGATTGATTACGTCAACTAATGAGTAAATAATCATCATTGGGTATGTGAATTTTTCGACGGATCGCATAAAATTACAACTTTATCAGTAGAGAACGTATGCAAGTTCAACTGATAAGACTATAGCTGGTAATTTTTTGTGGGCTAATGATGTAAGGATCATCCTCTTCACAGCTCAAGGCAATCACTTTTAGGTAGTGTGATAGTGACTAATGCTCCCAGAAGGCTGTGCTCTAAGCTTTCTATCAATCAAATGTTGGTGCTCTCGCGAGTGAGCAAGACTTTGAACAACGCTACATGTCTCACCAAGCACTGCAGACAGCGTTATTTAATCTCGCCGATAAAGCGTTATATCGAAGTAAACAGAGCGGGCGTAACCAAACCTCTTGGGCAGATAGATAAACGTCATTAAGCTAATTCTGCTCGTCTACCAAGCGATAGATTTTGCCACTGTCGGTACTGAATACGATCTCTCCATTGGGAAGCACTTCGAGATCACGTATCCTTTCACCTAATTCTGTCAAGATTCGCTCTTCTTCCATCGCTTGGTTGTTGTCTATCTTGACCACGTTAATGTGGGTCAACTTCAAGGCTCCCGCTAATAATTTTCCTGATAACTGAGGATATTGACTGCCACGGTATAGCAGCAATGAACTGGGTGCTATCGATGGTATATACACTTTAGTTGGCGAGACTATCCCTTCTTTTTCTGTCGCCTCTCCGACTGCGATAGGCCCCCAATATTCCTTACCATGAGAAGTTACAGGCCACCCATAATTGGCCCCCTTAACGATCTGGTTTATCTCATCACCACCACGAGGACCGTGTTCAATAGACCACAAGGTTGTACTCTGACGATCATAGTAGAGCCCTTGAGGATTGCGATGACCATAGCTCCATATCTCACCTCGAGCGCCCTTGACATTAGTAAATGGATTGTCTGGTGGAGTCGTACCGTCGGGTAATACTCTAAGAATACTTCCTGCATGGGTCGCCAGGTTTTGTCCATTATCTCGTTCACCGCGATCTCCGACAGAGAAATAGACGAAGTGGGTATCGAAGGTAATTCGACTACCAAAGTGTCGTCCGGTATCAGAACCGGATTGTGTCACGACCAAATCTGTCCAGTCAGAGAGTGTGCCATCTTTGTAGCTGGCACGAGCAAGCGTGGTTTCGATGGCAGAGCCCACCACCTTTGAATAAGTGAAATAGAAGTGATGCTTGTTAAACGGCGAGTGTGCAACATCGAGCAATCCGCCTTGTCCATACGCTTGTGACTGGACGAGCTTTGCAATGGTACTGTAATTGCCTGTAGAGAGAGTCACTACACCTATTTCGCCGTTTTGTTGCGTCACCATGAGTTGGTCATCATTAAACGCGCTCATTCCCCATGGCACATTAAGACCAGATACTATGATGTCTGCTTGCCAAGCATGGGTTGAAAGCGATGCGGTGAGAGATAATAGGGTGGCTGTCCAAACATTGAAAGCGCTCATCGTCATAGGTTCCTTTTAAAACGACTGTCACCTTATCTTAGCAGTGAGAATCAATTATCACTGCAATCAATAGGTGACTTTTCACGTTGGTTACGAGATCAGCCAGAGACTGATCATGTTGCAACCTTGTCCGACGTTTATAAACGTCTAAATAAGAACATGCATGGTGACGACGAGCTCTACTACACCTTGCCACTGGTTTGCAGCTAACGCGCCTCAGTATCAGGTTGTCGCTTCGAGCCCTTCACTAATGTTTGCGCATATTGGTGAAACAAACATGGCGAGTATGCTATCAACGTTGCCTATCACGTTGATATTAATCTCGGCATTGAGGATTTTCGCTAGAGTATTACTTCTAAAGTGTGCCTATATCACCCTTTTTAAGTGTGATATTAATTCCATTAATGTAAGAGGCTGATCAAGTTCCCTTTTTTTGATGCGGACCCCTTAGCCTTGAGTTAAAAGCATGTATTATCGCCCCTAATCAGTTAAGGTAATTATGTTATTGCCCTTATTGGTAAGGGCAATGAATGATTTGTAAGGCTAGGTTGAATGAAATCATTTGAATGGGATAGCTGTTATGAAACAGGGTTGGATGATGTCGATGAACAGCATCAATACTTGGTCGAAATCATTAACCGCTATGGTGCTCTGATCGCACAGAACAACATCTCTATGCAAGATATACGCATAGCGTTGTTTGAGCTGTCGCGATACTCCGAGTTCCACTTTAAGGAAGAAGAAAACTTGATGCGCACCGCTGGTGTATATCAAAAGCATGTTGAAGAGCATATCAAGATACACAGAGCGTTTATGGCTGATATTTTGAGTATGCAAGCGTTTATCAATGAAGGAAATAAAAAGGCTTCTGAGCATCTACTCAACTTTCTTATCCATTGGTTGGCTTACCACATACTTGGCATCGATCAGAATATGTCTCGTCAGGTGAAGCAGATTGAATCGGGGGTTGATCCTAAGCTAGCTTGGGAAACAGAAGAGAAAAAGCAAGACTCCTCCACTGAGCCGTTGCTAAAAGCTTTGAATGGACTGTTTGAGCAGGTGTCAGAGCGAAATAAAGAGCTACTAGAGCTAAACCAGTGCCTAGAAGACAAGGTGTTAGAGCGCACCCAGCAGTTGTCGAGGGTTAACAAGCAGCTTGAAGAATTGTCACTGACGGATTCTTTGACTAAGTTGCCAAACCGCCGTTGTGCTATTCGCAAACTCAAAACTTACTGGCATGAATCGATACACAACAAAGAACCACTGGTTTGTATCATGATCGATGTCGATTACTTTAAACAAGTGAACGATACCGCAGGCCATGACGGGGGCGACCGATTGTTAGTTGAGCTTGCTCAAACGCTGGCTGACTCGTTTAGAAGTGACGATCTTGTTTGTCGCTTAGGTGGAGACGAATTCTTTGTGATTTGTCCTAACACGGATCTAGCGGGTGGTATGCACATTGCTGAACTGACTCGAAACAAAGTGAATCAAATGCTAGTACCAGTGGGGCAAAGTGTTTGGAGAGGAAGTATTAGCGTTGGTGTAGGGGAACGCACTTCTGCAATGAGCGACTTCAATGATTTGATCAAAGAAGCCGACAACGCGGTGTATCGCTCGAAAGCCGAAGGCCGCAATCGCGTGTCGAGTGCGGCAGATATATCGATGGAGCTATAACTTCTTTAGCATCCAGACATCACATGAACTATGTTCTGTACCATCTAGCGGTTGCTCAAGATGTGTAAAGCCCAGTTTTTCATACAGTGAAATAGCGGATTTCATCGAAGTGAGTGTATCTAAATAGCACTCACTGAAGCCTTGCTGCGTCGCGAACTCTAAACAGAGTTCAGTTAGCTGTTTACCAAGGCCTAGACCGCGACTTTCTGGTAACAAGAACAGCTTTTTCAACTCACAGGTTTGCTGTGAGTGATTAAAGGGGGCTAATCCACAGCCTCCGACGATCTTGCCATCAATGGTCGCAACGAGATACAGACTCTGTTTATCCAGTGTGTAGCTTTGGCTCATCGCATCCACTTCAGGGTCTGATGGGCCAAATCCTTCACCAATGGCGCCAAATTCAGCGCCAACCGCTTTAATAATTGTGCGAATCTCACTGTCATCAGTTGGTTGGATTGGCTTGATGATTACTGTCATTGTGACTCCTTTCTATACTTCTCATGCCAAATAACTGGGTATGAAAAACACTTTTATCAAGCGTTGAGGTGAATTTTTGCCCAAAGGCAGTAAATAAGCAGATTTCAGTTTGGATTTGCATCAGTCATTCGTTACTATGTATAGCTATTTATAGACCCAAAATCCCTGTCGGGTATGAGTATATAATTGCTCTACCTAAAATGGACACTACCACTTATGCCTATGACTTGCATATAGGTGTAGGTAGATGAGGAAACGATGCAACATCTAGAAGAGATCATTGCTAACGCGAACGCGGCAATTGAAGCTGCAGATTCGTTAGTCGCACTTGATGAAGTGCGTGTTCAGTATCTAGGTAAAAAAGGTGAACTGACTGTTCAACTTCAAAGCCTAGGTAAACTACCACCAGAAGAACGCCGTGAAGCTGGTCAAGAGATCAACAAAGCGAAAGGCGTTGTTCAGCAAGCGATTGCTGCGCGTAAAGATGCACTTCAAAGTGCAGAACTTGAAGCGAAGCTAGCTGCTGAAACGATTGACGTAACGCTACCAGGTCGTCGCATTGAGAACGGTGGTTTGCACCCTGTTACTCGTACTGTAGAGCGTATCGAGCAGTTCTTTGGTGAGTTAGGCTTTAACACTGAGTCTGGTCCTGAGATTGAAGATGCATTCCACAACTTTGATGCGCTAAACATCGCAGAAGATCACCCAGCTCGTACTGATCACGACACCTTCTTCTTCAATCCAGATCTAATGCTGCGTACCCATACGTCAGGCGTTCAGATCCGTACGATGGAAAATGGCAAACCACCATTCCGTTTCATCGCACCGGGCCGTGTTTACCGTAACGACTACGACCAAACGCACACGCCAATGTTCCACCAAGTGGAAGGCATGCTAGTAGACGAGAACGTTAACTTCGCTCAGCTAAAAGGCATCCTGCATGACTTCCTATGTAACTTCTTTGAAGAGGAAGTTGAAGTTCGTTTCCGTCCATCTTACTTCCCATTCACTGAGCCTTCAGCAGAAGTGGATGTAAAAGGTAAAAACGGCAAATGGCTAGAAGTTCTAGGTTGTGGCATGGTTCATCCGAACGTACTGCGCAGCGTAGGAATTGACCCTGAGAAATACTCTGGTTTTGCATTTGGTATGGGTGTTGAGCGTCTAACTATGCTTCGTTACGGCGTAAACGACCTACGTGCGTTCTTCGAGAACGATCTTCGTTTCCTAAAACAGTTCAAGTAATCCAGGGGATACATCACTATGAAATTCAGCGAATCATGGCTTCGTGAGTGGGTAAACCCTGCGGTATCCACTGACGAACTAACGCACCAAATCACTATGGCGGGTCTAGAAGTAGACGACGTTCTGCCGGTAGCGGGTTCTTTCACTGGCGTTAAAGTTGGTCAAGTGGTTGAGTGCGGTCAGCACCCAGACGCAGATAAGCTACGCGTTACTAAAGTCGATGTTGGTGCAGAAGAACTGTTGGACATCGTTTGTGGCGCGTCTAACTGTCGTCAAGGCATCAAGGTTGCAGTTGCAACGGTTGGTGCTGTGCTACCAGGCGATTTCAAAATCAAGAAAGCCAAACTACGTGGTCAACCATCACATGGCATGCTGTGCTCATTCTCTGAGCTAGGCATTGACGTAGAATCAGATGGCATTATGGAACTGGCGGAAGACGCGGTAATCGGTACTGATTTTCGTGAATTCCTAGCACTAGATGACGTGACAGTAGACGTTGACCTAACGGCAAACCGAGCGGACTGTTTCAGCATTCGTGGTATGGCTCGTGAAGTGGGCGTTCTTAACCGTGCTGATGTCACTGAGCCAGCAGTAAACCCTGTAGCTCCCGCTATCGACGATCAAGTTTCTATCGAAGTGAAAGCGCCAGCGGCGTGTCCTCGTTACCTAGGTCGTGTGATTAAAAACGTCAATGTGCAAGCAGAAACACCACTTTGGATGCAAGAGAAACTGCGCCGTTGTGGTATTCGCTCTATCGACCCAGTTGTTGACATCACTAACTTTGTTCTTCTAGAGCAAGGTCAACCGATGCACGCATTCGATCTTGCCAAGATCGACGGCGGTATCGTGGTTCGTTTGGCAGAGCAGGGCGAGAAGCTTACGCTTCTAGATGGCACTGAAGCTGAACTTAACGCCGATACTCTTGTTGTTGCTGACCACAACAAAGCGCTAGCGATTGCGGGCATCTTTGGTGGTGAACAATCTGGTGTTACGTCTGAAACCAAAGACGTGCTACTAGAGTGTGCTTTCTTCGCACCAGATCACATTCGTGGTCGCGCGCGTAGCTACGGTCTGCACACAGATTCTTCAATGCGTTTTGAGCGTGGTGTCGATTTCGCACTACAAACGAGCGCAATGGAGCGTGCAACAGAACTTCTAGTTGAGATCTGTGGCGGTGAAGTAGCTCCAGTGGTTGCTGTTGAGTCGCAAGCGGACCTACCAAAAGCAAACACAGTATCACTACGTCGTACCAAACTAGACAACCTACTAGGCCACCACATTGCAGACAGCGATGTTGTTGAAATTCTAGAGCGTCTTGGCCTAACGGTTGAAACAACAGATGCAGGTTGGACAGCAACAGCACCAACATGGCGTTTTGACATTGCCATTGAGCAAGATCTGGTTGAAGAAGTGGGTCGTATCTACGGTTACGACAACATCCCTAACCAAAATCCAGTGGCGGCACTTAAGATGCACGACCACGTTGAAGCAGACATTCCGCTAAAACGCGTTCGTAATCTACTGGTTGATCGTGGTTACCAAGAAGCGATTACCTATAGCTTCGTTGAGCCAGAGCAGCAGAAACTTATCGTTCCGGGTATTGAACCATTAATCCTGCCTTTCCCTATTTCAGCGGATATGTCAGCGATGCGTCTAGGTCTGATTCAAGGCCTTCTGAACACGGTTGTTCATAACCAGAAACGTCAACAGCCACGTGTTCGCTTGTTTGAATACGGTCTGCGTTTCATTCCATGTGAATCTGCTGAAAATGGTATGCGTCAGGAGCCTATGCTGGCTGGTGTTATTGCGGGTACTCGCAGCGAAGAGCACTGGGATATCGCGACCAACACTGTTGATTTCTTCGACCTAAAAGGCGATCTAGAAGCTGTACTTGAGCTAACCGCTAACCAAAGCATTTACTCTTTTGCTGCGCTTTCAGCAGAAGATAAAGCTGCGAATCCAGCGCTTCACCCAGGTCAGTCTGCTGCGATCCTCGTTGACGGCAAGCAAATTGGTGTTATCGGTACTGTTCACCCAGAGCTAGAGCGTAAGTTTGGTCTAAACGGCCGCACTATCGTGTTCGAAGTAGAATGGAATGCAATTAGCACTAAAGTGATCCCAGAAGCGGTTCAGCTTTCTAAGTTCCCATCAAACCGCCGCGACATTGCTGTTGTTGTTGACGAAGCGACCGCTTCTGGTGACATCGTTGCAGCATGTCTAGAGCAGGGTGGTGAATTTCTGAAAGATGCTCGTCTGTTTGACGTTTACATTGGTAAAGGCGTAGAAGAAGGCAAGAAGAGCCTAGCTATTGCGCTTACACTACAATCTGTAGAACGCACTCTTGAAGATGCGGACATTGCCGGCGCAGTCGATACAATCGTTGCTCACGTCTCAGAGAAATTTGGCGCAACACTACGCGATTAATCTCCTTATAGTGAAGCAATAAAAAATGCCACTAGCGTAAGCCAGTGGCATTTTTTTAATGCTTCGCGATCAGCTTGCTTTATCGAATGTAGACTCAAGCCCAAAATTCTGCTTTAACTCGGCAAGAAAGACAGGATCTTCACACATGGCTTTTTCAGGTTCATCACTGATTTTTGCCACAGGAGCACCATTGCATTGAGCCATCTTCACTACCATAGAGAGGGGTTGATAGCGACCGTCTTGATCCTCCCAATCGCCCATATCGTTAGCCAGAAACGTTCCTATGCCAAAACTGACATTTGCTCGTCCAGCGAAGTACTGGCATATCTCAAACGCACGCTCAAAATCGAGACCATCGGTGAAAATGAGCAGCTTAGATTTCGGGTCGATTCCCAGTGACTGGTAGTGAGCAATCATTTTGTCACCCCAATCAAAAGGGTTACCAGAGTCATGACGCACGCCAGCGTAGGCATTGGCGCGTTGCAAAGTAAAATCTTGCAGGAATGCGTTGATGCCAATGGTGTCGGTCAGGGCAATCCCTAAACTACCATTAAAGGCTTGTTGCCAGAGGTCGAGGGCAACTCTTTGTGACTGCCCAGGTTTTGCAAGCTGCTGATGAGCCATAAACCATTCATGGGCAACCGTACCGATAGGAGTTAGCGAAAACTGTTTTGCCAAATGGTAGTTACTGGTGCCTGACATTAAATCTGGGACATGTTGGCGTAGGTAATCAACCACATCGTGCTGTACCTGTGCACTGAAACGGCGTCGGCTACCCATTTCGGAAAACGTGAAATTATCGATCTTGCGCTGGTCGAGCTCGATTTTAAGTCTAGCGACTTTTTCCGCCAGAACATTGTGGAACTGTTCATAAGGGATATGGCTCCAGCGGCTTCGGTTGCGGAGTTCAGAGATAATACTCATCGCTAGCGTTTCATACAAGATGGTCTCATGCCAGAGACCACTAACGGATACTTTTAGCTGGGGCTTCCCGCTTGCTGTTGAGGTGGTCACAGACACCTGTTGAGCAGGTTTAAAACGAAAGTTGCGCAAATACTCGATAAAACCGGATTCTAAATAGGGAGCCTGACTCGCTAAGTAGCTGAGTTCTTGTTGAGAAAAATAACAGTGCGCGAGTTTCGCGATCTCACTTTCTACTTGCGGCGCAAGATAGGAAAGGTCTTCATCTGAACGAACAATGAGCTCATAGCGTACCGTCGTGGTTGGGTAGTACTTATGAGCAGCGTGCATCATATTGATCTTATAAACGTCGAGATCGAGAGCACTTTGAATGATACGGTCATTGAAAAGCTTGGTGGTCATTCAACCATCCTATCGGTTAATCAGGCTAATTGTTCCACCAAACTTTAAAGTAGTCCATTAGGTTTGTCAAATTGTGTTATTAACTACTTTAGTCTAACAGCTATTTCCCTAAATGAATTATTGCTTATAGCCAAAAGCCTTTTAAGGGCATGAGAATTAAATTAATGTAGTTAATCACAAAAAGTTACTTTCCTGTTGACCTGCTGCATTCCAGTGGTAAGGTGTTGGTTGAATTAAGGATGTAGGAAATTCACCATGATTGTCACTATCGACATGATCTGCCTCAGATTAGGAGAGAGCGGGTTAGAAGTATTGCTGATTAAGCGCAACAACGCTGACCGGCCTCAACATGGTATGTGGTCAATTCCAGGTGGTTTTGTGTTTGAGCAAGATCTGACCAATCAAGGTGGACAGCCTGCAGATGAAGATTTTGACGCAGCACGTCGCCGTATTTGTCGACAGAAGATTCATACCTATCCTAACTACATCAGCCAACCAATGGTTGAAGGTAACCCGAAGCGTGACCCTGAAGGGTGGAGTGTGACCATTGCACATTACGCGTTACTTAATAACGCAAATGTTGAACAGATCGAGAACAGCGGGTTGTGTCGTGAACAGCTAAGATGGTTTGGGCTCAATGAAGTGCTCGATAACCAAGTGGCGTTAGCGTTTGACCACGCTCAACTGATCTCCTTGGCTTGGCATAAATTACGTGCCGCGATCGAATACACCTCTGTTGCCTTATTTGCTCTTGATAAGGAGTTCTTAGTGTCAGACATTATCGCGGCATACGAAAAGTTCGGTGTTGAAGTGAATCGGATGACGGTGAAACGACGTCTTATCGATACTGGCGTAATCGTTAGTGCCAACAAAATGGCTTCAACAAACAGAGGCAAAGGCGGAAAGCCTGCTCAGGTATATAGCCTCAGCGAGAAGAGTGTGACTTATTTTCAAACTTGTTTACGTTGATATCAAGAAGGAGCTAGAGATGCGCTTGCAACGTGTAGAAATCGAGAAGAACAAAACTGCTTGTATCGACGTCGACCCACAGCAAGGGTTTAGTGAACAAAGTGGGCAATACAGAAATCAAGCTTAAGCACAAAGCTAGCTGTCACTGTGGCAGTGTAGTGCTTGAGCTGACCTTGCCTAATGGTATAGAAAATCCACGCCGTTGTGACTGTTCGATATGCCGTCGCAAGGGAGCAATTGTTGGCTCAGTTGACCTAAGTGGTATTCGCATTGTGGAAGGAGAAGATGTTCTTAAGCTCTATCAGTTCAATACCAAAACAGCGAAACACTATTTTTGTTCCAACTGTGGTATTTACACCCACCATCAACGTCGTTCCAACCCCAATGAATATGGGTTTAACATTGGTTGTCTGGAAGGGGTGAACCCTTTCGACTTAGGTGATGTAGTCACTAATGACGGCGTGAATCATCCAGCCGACAAACTTAAAGATAAAAGATAACATGGAATCAAAACAGGTAGTTGAAGCCTTTTGGGATGCGATGAAAAGCAACGATTTTTCGCAAGTTGGCCAATGGCTAAGTGATGACTTTATATGCTTGTGGCCTCAATCAGGTGAACAAATTGTCGGGAGAGACAATTTTATCGCCATTAACTCATCTTATCCTGCTCATGGTCGTTGGCTATTCGATATTCATTCGATAGTCTGCGATGGTGATACCGTAGTCACCGATGTGTCTGTGACCGATGGTGTCCAGAAAGCACGTGCTATCACGTTTCATACGGTTGAAAATGGTCTGATTCGTCATCAAAAAGAGTTTTGGCCAGAACCAATGCAAGCTCAATCATGGCGCTCTCAATGGGTAGAGTTAGTGGTTCAATAAGTTATCAGGGCAGATGAGGCGTCCGATCAGCAATACCGATAAAGGTAGATGACTTCAACTCGAAATAAAAAAGGCGGGCTGCCAAGTTTTCCCCCGATAAACTTAGCAGCCCGCAAAACTAACCGGCTAAAGTTAGCGAGCGAGTAATTGATGTTTAGGTAGCAGTACCTTTATTTTCTTGATTTTGTTATCTCTTGCGAACAGATGTTCACTGAGTGTTGAACTCAGTACTAGTCCATCAATCTGCTCGCTGCTGCCATCGGTGAAGCAGCATGTGATGCTGGTACTCTCAGACAACTGATAGATAAATGGTACTTGGCAGTAGGTAAATGCCAACTGATTGGCTTCAACTTTATAGCTACAGCGTTCACCTAACACACTTAGACAGTTAAATTGACTATCTTGGGATAAGAATTCCTGTTCAGATAGCAGTGATGGATTGATGCCGATTTGTCCATCTTTCACTTCGATTCCCAGTTCAGTGAATCGGGTAATTACCTCTTCTTTTACCTGTCCTGTCATACCCGGCTGTTGGGCACCCGCTTGTTTTGGCGTGTGTGAATACGGGTCGGTAGGAAAAGCCCCGTAATTATCGGGTGTCTTGTTGAACCCGATCCCAGCGCGAACTTTGTAGTAGTAGTCAGCCAGCTTAGTTGTCTCCGTGCTGGTTGGGTCTAAGTCACGTGCCGCTAGATAGTTTTCCTGTACCGCTAGAAGCAACTTGGAAACCATATGCCAGTAGATACAACCAAGACCTTCATAACCGAACATGGTTCCTGAGCGTCCGGTAAACGCTTTGTGGTTGAACACTTGTTCGTATAAGGCATGAATCGATTCGATAGCTTCGTCAGTTAACTGTTTGTACTCATCACGGTCTAGCGTTGATAACGCCGATGAAAGGTAATCTGCGTTTTCGAAAGCAGGATTAAAATGAACACATCCCATTGCATCTTGATTGATGATTCGGTTATCTCCTGCTTCTAACATGGCAGAAAGAAGCGGAGATTGGGCAATGAGTTCACTCGCTATCTGGTTCTTATCGACAAAACTTGGTAGCTCACGGTCAGGGTAGAGCATAAAGCTCTGTTGATCTTCACGGAACATTTCACTCGCAAATAGGTTGTCGAGTAGAGTGACCGCTTGGCGAGGTGTCAGTACGCCCGAGCTCAGTGCTGCTACCTGACCTTCTAACATCGGGTAGAGTTGTTCGATATTGAGGCTCTCACCTGAGTAGGTAACGATATTGTAAGCGTTGTACAAACCGTCCTGACGCAAGTTATTGTTGATGCTGGAATCAAGCACATCCAAGCTGGTCACCAGCATTTGCTGAATGGCAGACAGTTCAACTTGAGTTTTCCCTGAGAAGCCTTTCATGCGGTAGACGCGATTGCGGTAAAGTTCGAATGCCTTTTCCAACTGAGTCAGAATTGCCTTGCGAGTTTGGCGAGTGACCGTCTCTTGGCGAATTTCTTTGTTCGCATCTTGTAGTACCTTGTGGATAGACAGCATCCAGTCAAAGACCTCTTTCGAGATAGAAATCGTGTCTGGAGCATTATTCAATAACTCTAGGGCAAACGAGACATAGCGACGCATGTAATAGAGCGTGACCATGGACAAACCGTTACCGACGATTGCGTTATTGGCGTCATTCCATTCTGGACGTTGGGTATTCAGCCAAATGCCGCCATCTAGGACCAAGTTACTCAGTTTTGAAAGCAGTGGAACGAGAATTTTTTCTGTTAGGTTGACCATGTAAACCTGATTTCCGCCTTCTACCAAGAGGCGACCATCGCTGCCTAATTCCTCGACACGTTGCTCGATTTCCTGTTGCAATTGCTGGTCAAACGCAACGGTGTCTTTAGGGTTGGCAAATAGCTGTTCAACTGAGCAAAGTTTGTAAGGTACGTTTGCGTAGCTGTAGATGTCGTTGGTGAGTTGTTGAGTTAACTCTTTACCTTGATACTGCTTAGCCAATTCTAAGAACTTGAGTAAGTAGATGATCTGGTGATCACCCCAGTAACCAATATTACTCCAAGGATCATCAGGTTCTAGCAGTTCCCAGTCGATTCCATCTTTGGTAATACGGTAAGGGTTGTAACCGTCTATGGTTGATGCATTGACAAACTTTGCGATGAAAGATTGGATAAAACCAGGGTAGCTTAGTGCAATGGCTTCCCAGTTCTGGAAGATGTCACGCCAGTTGCCTTGGTAAGAGAGCAAACGCTCACCGTTTTCATCTTTGAGTTTGATTTCGTAGTGGTTCCACGGACGGCTTGGGTCACCATGACGGCGACCAAAAGTTAGGGGTAAGTATTCGTAGCTAAGGCGCACTAGCTGTGGGTCTTGGCTATGGATCGCTGCTTTGATTAGCTCTGCGTGGGTAAAAGTGTCTGGCAGATCCGCAAAGAATGCGCGGTGTTTATCCGCGACATTTTTATTGGCGTTACGCAGGGTTTTTATCACGTCAGATTTATCTAGATGGTAGTTGTTTTCAATCACACCACCACGCATGTTATTAAAGAGCACGTTAGCGTAGTGATGAACGCTGGTGTTCTCTTGATTGGTTAGCTGCCATGCATCTGCCCCTGACATCAGCTTGATCAAGTCGTTTTGGTTGTCGGCGATGGTTTGCTCTACGTTGAGGCGAAGTTCAGCGGGTTTGCTAAGCAGTTGCGTCAGTTCACAAATCTCTTTATGGCTTTTGTCGATGTCAGCAACAATGAGCCAGCCTTGGGATTCTCCGCCAGCAAGCGATACTGTTTTGTGAATCAAATAGCTACCGCGAACCCCCTTGGTGAGTGGTTCGCTGTTCATTGGCAGACCTCGGCGGAAGGCACCGAGTTGCTCACTGCTTAACAGCAGTTGGTGTTCCCCTTGTTCAACCGCAAAAACCGCTGTTGCAAGTAGGGACTCCGAAGGCTCTGCGCGGTCAGAGAGCTTGGCATACATGGTGTAAAGTGCCAGCGACGAAGAGTCAACCTGTTCGTTCCACTTATACGCGTCGACAAGCGCACTGCGCGTTTGTAGAGCCGCTAGTGGTGCGCCAGATGGTAGTAGGTTCTGGATACCATCTACCACTTCAAGGTGACATTCTTGTGCGCTCAAGTTTGTGAATTGACAGTGGCGAACAAAACCATAGCGTTCGCTCGTTTTCCAACTGTAGCTAAATTTAAGTTGGAGAGTATGGTTGATTTCTTCAAAGACAAGCTTGTCCCCAACCGTATTCTTATAGAGATTTCGTTCAGTATGATAAAGACCATTGTGATGTAGGTTGAACGGTTCCCAAAGTACCACGCCGTCGTCTTTTTGAACTCGGACTATGGTTTTCGATCCGGTATTGTCGGCATTTTCATGAATATGATCGACAGAACGATAAGGAAATAGGGCGTTTTCTGGGCGAATACGGCCTGCCGACAAGCTGCCTGTTGATGAGATAAACAGCCAATGGTCGCTGGCGGATACAACGCTGATGAAAAAGGGTTTCATCTGATCTACGTTGCTAATTTTGTAGAATCGTTCGCCTTCTAAATCGACGAACTGTCCTGCAACAGGTAACTGTGATTGGTACTCAAAAGTCATAATATTGTTCCTTGCTATCACATTTCGCCAGATTTTGGGCAAAGTAAGCCCTAGCTAAGTTGACAGAGTGATTATCTCTGTCAGCCCAGAGCGAAATATGTATCTGAATTTATTTACTAATTACAAGTGATGGCAGCGCGCATAATGGTCTTCTCCCACCTGGGTCGGCTCGGGAACAGACTGAGTGCATATCGCGCTGGCTTTAAGACAGCGACTGGCAAATGGACAACCGACACTGCTTGGTCTCCAGAGCGGAATTTCACCTTTTTTCGCGGTCAACTCACGTTTGCCTGCGTTGCCTACTTCAGGCACCGCAGAAAGGAGCAACTGAGAGTAGGGATGCTGTGGATTTTGCGTCACGCTGTCACTGTTACCCCATTCCACCATGTGACCGACGTACATAACGGCAGTCTTCTCAGCAAAGTAGCGAGCTGTGGCGATATCGTGGGTGATGTACATAAAAGAGATGCCATGTTTATCTTTGAGATCTAACATCAGGTTGAGGATCCCGAGGCGAACCGACACGTCCAGCATTGAAATAGGTTCATCAGCCAGAATTACATCAGGGTCCACTGCAATCGCACGAGCGATAGCGACACGTTGACGTTGACCACCACTTAATTCATGTGGGAATTTCTCGGCGGTCTCTTTCACTGGTGACAGACCAACCAGTTCCAGTAGCTCATACACTAATTGTGGAATGGCTTCTTTATCTGCTCGGTTATGGATCATTAGTGGTCGAGCGATGTGGTGATAAATGGTGTGAACAGGGTTTAATGAGCCAAACGGATCCTGAAAAATCATCTGAACCTGACGCGCATATTCCAATTCACCGTGCTGTTTGATGTATTCACCGAGTTCTTGTCCCTTAAACTCAACCCGTCCATCGGTCTTGTCATAGATGCGAGTCAGTATTCGAGCTCCGGTACTTTTACCTGAACCAGATTCGCCAACAATAGCCAGTGCTTCACCTTTGCGTAATTCAAATGACACATCGTTGACGGCACGCATAAGATTGCTCTTCGCTGACTGACCAAGAGGGAAGTCCTTGACGAGATTTTTAACTGAGAGAATGACCTCAGGATTTTTTGTGTTGTCCATCTTTCTCTCCTGTTATACAAGGTGGCATGAGACTAAATTGCCATTCTCAACGTGTGTGAGTGTTGGCTCTGCTTGTTTGCACTGAGCAAAACAGACGTTGCAGCGTTCCTGAAAATTACAGCCTTGCGGGATCTGCAATAAATTCACTGGGTTTCCAGGTATTCCGTATAAACGTTCTTTTGGTCCGTGAATGGTTGGGAACGAAGAGATCAGCCCTTTGGTATACGGGTGTTGAGGATCACCGAATACTTTCTGAGCCTCACCAAGTTCGATGAGATTGCCCGCATACATCACACCAATACGATCGGCAATCTCACCCATCAAGCTCAAGTCATGGCTGATGAACAGGATCGAGAATCCAAACTTGCTTTTAAGCTCATACAGTTCATTAAGGATTTCTCGTTCAACGACCACATCGAGCGCCGTCGTAGGTTCATCCATAATGATTAGCTTTGGTTCAAGTGCTAAGGCGACGGCGATGACGACACGTTGGCGCATACCACCACTTAACTGGTGGGGAAAGCTCGCCATGCGATCTGCGTGGATGCCAACGATATTAAGCAACTCAACCGCACGTTCGTAAGCTTGCTTATATGGGATTTGTCGATGAGCGAGGATCACGTCAGTCAACTGCTCACCAATGGTAATGACCGGGTTCAGTGAGTTCATTGCACTTTGAAAGACCACTGAAACATCGTTCCAGCGGAAATTACGCAACTGGCGGTCATTCATTTTCAAAACGTCCTGACCGTTGTAGATGATCTCACCTTCAGAAATTAGCGCAGGCGCTTTATGTAGGCGAGAGATGGCAAATGCCAGTGTGCTTTTACCACAACCTGATTCACCCGCAATGCCCAATGTCTCGCCTGGTGCGATGGAGAGGCTAACGTTATTGACCGCGCGTGCTACGCCATTAGGAGAAACATAGTCTACGCATAAGTTATTGATTTCTAGTAACTTACTCATCTTAGGCCTCGGCGTTTATCTGCTTCTTTTTTCAGTTTGTGCCACAACTTCATGTGTGGGCCAGTACGTAGTTTCGGGTTACTAACTTGGTCAATAGACATGTTAATGAGTGCCAGAGCACCACCAGTGATCGCGAGAGCCATAGCCGGTACCAGCATCTCCCACCATGCACCAGTGTAAAGTGCCGAAGAAGTTTGAGCCCAGTAGAGCATGGAGCCCCAACTGACTTCAGTTGCATCACCTAAACCAAGAATACCGAGTCCAGCTTCTGAACCCATAGCGTAGATAACCGTACCTAGGAAGCCACCGAACACAATCGATACAAGGTTAGGTAAGATCTCAACTAGGATGATGCGTATCTTTGACTCGCCCATCACTTCAGCAGAGATGATGAACTCCTTGTTGCGTATCGCCATGGTTTGCGAGCGTATTACCCGCGCCCCCCAGGGCCAGGAGGTAATCCCGAGTAGTATGGTGATCACCAGCGACCCAACCTGTCCCAAAAAGGCGGCGAGCACGATTAGCAGTGGCAACTGCGGAAAGACCAGAAAAACGTTAGTCAGGAAGTTAAGACGATCATCAATTTTGCCGCCAAAGTAACCTGAAGAGACACCGATGATGACCGCAAGGCTCATGGCAATGACACCTGCTGAAATGGCAACGGTAAGTGACTTACGCGCTCCGTAAAGCACTTGACTATATACATCACGGCCGCTACGAGTCGTGCCTAGCACATGTTCTGCATTCGGTGCAACGTGAGGCCTTGCAACCCGTTTTTCTGGGTTATGAGTGGCAAGTACAGGGGCAAACAACGCACCGGCCAGTACGATAGTAAGTAATAGGCCTCCGATAATCGCTGGTGGGTTACCGTAAAAGAACGCATATAGTTTGCTAAGAAATTTTTTGACTCGTTGCCAAGAGAACTTTGATTCACGTTGGGTCAAAGCATGGGCAGAAGACGAGGTTGTGTTAATGAGTTTGTCCATGATGCACCTTAATTCGAAATACGTGGATCGAGCCAAACGTAAAGTAGGTCGGCAATGAAGTTAGCTGTCAAAACAGCAGAGACTAAGATAAGAAGAATGGCTTGGATCAGTGGGTAGTCACGAGCCACAATGCCTTTAAGTAGGATGTTGCCTAGTCCTTGGTAGTTAAACACCACTTCGGTCATGATCGAGCCTGCAAATGAGAAACCTATCGCCATAGCAATCGCGGTTGCGACTGGCAGGATTGCATTACGTCCTGCGTAGCGAGACATCACACGATAGCTACTCAGTCCTTTCGCTTCTGCCATGGTGACGTAATCTTCGCCCAACACGTTAATCATCGCGTTACGCATGTTAAACACCCAAGTCGAGATACCAACAATCACCATGGAACCAACAGGCAGTACCGCGTGCTTAGCTACGCTGGAGATAAACTCCCAGCTAAACGCTGGATCCAGTGACGGGTCGTAGGTGTAGGCGAGCGGCAGCATCTCTAGCTTTAAGCCAAAGAAATAGAACAGCAGCAGCGCGGTTACTATGTATGGAAAGTTACTGATAAACGCCAGTACTGGCGGTACTACCTGACCAAAGAAGCCTTCGCGGCGGTAAGAAGCATAGGTACCGATGCTGACACCTATAATCAGAGCAACAATCAGTGAGCCCAGCGCCAGAAACATAGTCCAAGGTAGGGCGTTGGCGATCACTTCAGACACACTAACAGGGAACATCAGCACAGAAGGGCCAAGATCGAGGGTAAATACACTCTTTATGTAGGCGATGTACTGTTCAAAGATATTGCCATCAACGAAGCCATACATTTCACGAACAGCGTCCATCTGAGCAGGGTCCATTCGACCTTGAGCCGCAGCAAACAGTGCGTCTACAGGGTCTCCAGGCATCAGCCGAGGCAACATAAAGTTGAAAGATATCGCAATAAGAAATGCGGTAAAATAAAAGCCAAATCGGCGAACTAAAAACGACATAACGAACCTTTTTAATCAAGGAGCCCAAAGCGAGTTGGGCTCCGTATAGTTGCTAGAGAGAAAGATTATTTAAGGTGTAGGTTGTTTAGAATAATCACGCGCTTACCGCCGTCGTACCATACTGGCTGTACGTATGGGTCCTTTTCATTCGGCCAGCCAACGACTTTCTTGGTACTGTACTGGAACCAAGTTGGGTTCGAGAACAGTGGAATGAATGGCATGTTTTGCGCTGTAAACTCTTGCAGCTCAGAGATGACGGCTTCTTGCTTTTGCGCATTGCCGATCTTGCCAAAGCTATCGATAAGGTTGTCGATTTCTGGCGAGTTGACGCCGTGCCCCGCATGCCAAGTCTTACCAATGCGAGATGTTGAGAAGTACTCTTGGTAAGCCAGAATTGGGTTCGTTGCGACCATCGACCAGTTGATCGACATGGTATAGTTGCTTTCTTTAAGGTTCTTATCGTAAACCGCCCAGTCAACTGTTTTGACATTCGCTTTAATGCCTACTTCCTCGAAGTACTCAGTGACCATCTGGACAACTTGAATCCAGTCTGTCCAGCCGTTAACGACTTCGATATCGAAAGAAATATTTGAACCATCGGCATTATCACGGTAACCGTCGCCGTTTTTGTCCACTAAACCCGCTTCATCAAGTAGTGATTTCGCTTTCTCTGCGTCGTATTGAGTCAGGTAACCGTATTTTTGGTTTACGCTTTGATCGATGTGAGTTTTGTATAGCTCCGCGATACCGCCTGGATTGTAGTTTGCCGTCGGGTAACCATAGGCTGCGATATCAACGATAGCTTCACGATCGAGAGCCATAGACAGAGCTTGTCGCACACGAAGGTCATCGAAAGGCTTCTGTTTGGTGTTCACATATAGGTGAATAGCATCGTTTGCTGGGTACCAGAAATGGTTGTTTGCCTTGTCTTGAGCAACGAAAGTCGACTCAACATCGGCAATAAAGTTTGAACCCCAGTCGATTTCGCCTTTGATCAGTGCCGGCTGGATCTGTGAGTTATCGTTGTATGAACGGAAGTTAACACAATCTAAGTAAGGTCTACCTTCAAGGTAGTAATTTGGGTTGCGGCATAGCTCCATCTGTTGAGGTTTAAGGTATTTCACCACTGTCATTGGACCGCTACCCACTGGGTTAGGGTTAGTGAAAGTGGTGAGGTCATTCACTTTTGACCAAACATGCTTAGGTACAATGTGGTAGCGCTCTAGATTCCAAGCAAAGGTAGAGTCCGCTTTCTCTAACTGGAAGACGATGGTGGTTTCGTCTGTCGACGTAATAGTTTGTAGATTTTTGCCTGACCAAATGCCTTTTTGGTCAAATGCTGGTGCTTCTTTTGTCAGCATAAAACTGTACACAACATCTTCCGCAGTCAGTGGAGTACCATCCGACCATTTCAAGCCAGGCTTGAGTTTTAACGTGATGGTTTTTAGGTCGTCTGAATAGGCATAAGATTCTGCAAGACGGAAGTCTGTTTTACCCGTCATGTTATTAAAGACCATTAGTGGTTCAAACATGATGCCGTGGTATAGGTCTTTCGTTGTGTAAGGGTTGAAGTTCTCAACAAAGCCTGTGTTGATAATTGGCACCGTTAGGGTACCACCTTGCTTGATGTCTTCTGCTTGAGCGGCTGTAGAAAGCAGCATACTAGCAGCAATGGTCGCGAGCAGAGTTTTCTTATGCATCACATTGTCCTTATTTAATTATTAAGTTTTGATTCATCCCCGGAAGCACTTATCAAAGAAAGCGCTTTCTTTAGTGTGTTTTAGTCTTATCGATAGCAGAGTTCAAACTTTTGTCTTAAAAACAGACCTTAGATCACAGAACCAGACTCACATTTCGATTCATTGATACTGAATGAGGTTTTAATATAATTTGTTGTTTTATATGTACTTATGTTTGATTTTATCGCGTAATAAGGTGTTTTCTATGTGCTAGGAAAGCAGGGTGGTTAGAGAGGTTTTAAGTCAAAATGGCTTAAATTTTAGACATGGCTCACTGTTTTTTCCTTGTTAAATTTGCACGAAATCACAAAAACCAGCAAAACAAAAGAAACCGCTTTCTTTGGTGGGTGCGAAGAGTAAAGTCGACGCCATAAACCAACAGAAATCTTTAAGGTAACTCATGATCAAATTCTGGAACGGAAACAAATCGGCCGCTCGGCAAAGCTATGAGTATCAGCTGTTACAATGCTTGGTTGAAGGCTCGCAACTGGCTGATGGTATTGAAAATGATATAACCGATTATCCATTGGCAGTAGATGAAAGAGAGGTATTGGATAAAGGAACGGATCTATTGGTTACGGTCGCTGGAAATAAAAAGTTCTCGGGTAAGCCGCTGATAGAATTAAAACATCCTCTTTGCAATGGGTTGCTTGGTTGGCGTTTGTGTATCGTTGCCGATCACAGAGTGAAGGAGTTTCAATCACTGTCATTATCGCAACTCAGACAGAAAAAGGTTGGGGTGCCTGCGACTTGGGTGGATGCGGAGGTATTCCGTGCCAACGGCTTCACTGTTATTGAGCAAGGTAGTCTAGATGACATGCTCAATTGGGTGGCAGATGGCAGCGTAGATTTTATTACCCTCGGCGCAAACGAAGCCCATGATATCCTGCAACAGCAACAGCAACAGCAACAGCAACAGCAACAGCAACAGCAACAGCATCTAAGTGCGAAGCTTGCTATCGAACCAACGTTAGCGGTCTACTACCCATTTCCTTTGGTCTTTTATCTCAACCACAATAGGGAAGACCTCGCTAATCTACTTGTGCAACAATTGCTGAAGAAAGAAAATCAAATTACGCAATTGTTTGAGCAACACTATGGTAGGGTTGTAGGACAATCAAACCTCCATGCACGTACAAAAATTGTATTGGATAACCCTTTGCTACCCAGAGAATATTTACCATTGCTTGAGCGGTATGAGCAGCGATATTGTTCGTGTGCGAGTGAAGAGTGCTAGCGAATCGGCTAGAGGATTGGTCATAAAAAAGAGCGGATACAATCCGCTCTTTTATTTTCAGCCCTAAACCACCTACTTCAGTAGGTGGTTATCATCCGTTTCGGCTTTGCCTGTAAAACTACTCATGCTAAATGCGTCTTTGATTTTTCCAGAAGTCAAAGAGGACAAATAACATGAGTAGATACAATCAAGCTTCCC